>JBAXRC010000235.1:0-4448 GCA_037131415.1 bacterium
GCTTTTAATGCTCTCAGGTTGAAGACGGCTCAGCAAGCTTCGCCCTCCAGAAGAGAGGAATGGGGTGGTAAAATAGGCTGGTAGCATTCCTCAGGAATCTTAAAAAATCAAAAATCACAATCATGCAAATACCTCTAGAACACCAGCAAATGCAGGTTGTTGTGCCCATGAAACACTGCCTATGGGATGACAGTGATTAAGATTAGGATTCCTGTACTGATTCTTCATCCGTCCTGTGGTAATCTTTCCCCATGAACACAAAGCCAAATTCATTCCGGCGTAATTGGATGGGTGTGTTGGTGGCCATTGTGCTGGCGGCGGTATCAGCGAAAGGGGAGGGGACTGTGACGAATATCTATAGTTTTTCAATGAAGGATATCGATGGCAAGGACGTGAGCCTTTCGGACTACAAGGGCAAGGTGCTGCTGGTCGTCAATGTGGCCAGCAAGTGCGGCTTCACGGGGCAGTACTCGGGGCTGGAGGCGCTCTACAAGAAGTACAAGGACCAGGGCCTGGTGGTGCTCGGGTTCCCCGCCAATGATTTCCTTGGCCAGGAGCCTGGCGCTGATCCGGTGATCAAGAAGTTCTGCACCCTGACCTATGGGGTGACGTTCCCGATGTTTTCAAAGATTTCAGTCAAGGGCAAGACTTGTCATCCCCTCTATCAGTTCCTGATTTCCAAGGAAACCAATCCGGAGTTCAGCGGTGCCATAACGTGGAATTTCAACAAGTTCCTTGTGGGTCGTGACGGCGCCTTACTGGGTCGTTTCGGGAGCATGACCAAACCCGATAACAAGGACCTCGTCAGCGCTGTCGAAAAAGCCCTGCAAGTCCCGTAGTAGCGACGTCCATGCGACGAATAAGATTTCCGCTACTGTTTGGCGGACGGATCAACGGGGTTTCTTGCGGCCGTATGCGGGCTTCTTTTCCGCGGCATTGGGGTACGCTTCGCCGGATTGCTCGTAGGGTGAGCGTGCGGTGATGATCAAATCCAGTCCGGCGCGGGGATTGAGCCCCAAGGCGAAGCACAGGTTAACATATTCGAAGACATCCAGACGGCGTTCACCATTCTCGACCTTGGAGACCCAGGTGTGGGACACGCCCAGTCGTGCGGCAACAGTTCGCAGGGTGAGGTGACGTGCCTGCCGGTTCGTGCGCAGCCAGTTCCGCAGCGTGCAGGGCGATTCAGAATAGAGCGAATATTCCGTCATTTGCTGACAAGATACCTTATCAGGCGTGAATTCCCAAAAACGACCCACGGTGAAATTGCGCAACATTCTGCATAATAGAGCGTTGCAACCACGATCCTGGCTCAGTTGTGTTCCCGTTTCGGGAACAGATTTTCATGCTCATAATCGCAGCCTTCCCCTTCCTTTCTCATTCTTCCCATTCCTCCCTTCACGCCATGCAAAGCACGATCACGACAAGGATTCCCTGAGACGCCTTGCTTTCTCCTGTTTTCCGGAGGGGCGCGGGTGTATAGGGATTTGCGTACTCGAAAGGACTATAACGGTATGATTTCCGCGGCAACGATCAAAAGGCGGCTTTTCCAACTGGGGAACCGGGAGAACGCAAAGATTCTTCAATGGTTTTTCAAAACCGGCCCGGGTGAGTATGGAGAGGGCGACGTTTTCCGGGGGATCCGGATACCCGTGCTCCGGAAACAGGTAGCGGACTATTCAGAGGCCGGTGAGCCGGTGCTTTCGGAATTGCTTCACGCCGCCATCCATGAGGAGCGCCTGCTGGCCCTGATGATCATGGTCCGGCAGTTTGAGCGGGGCGACGCCGCGGGGCGGGCACGGCTTTACAGGTTCTATCTGGCGAATACGGATCGCATTAACAATTGGGATCTGGTGGATGTGTCGGCGCCGCAGATCGTGGGTGGACACCTGCTCGACAAGTCGCGCAGGCCGCTTTACCGGCTGGCGCGCTCAAAGTCATTATGGGAGCGGCGTATCGCCATGCTGGCCACCTTTTCCTTCATCCGGAACGGGGAGTTCGCCGATGCCCTGGCGATTGCCGACAAGTTGTTGCATGACCGGGAGGACCTGATCCATAAGGCGACCGGCTGGATGCTTCGGGAGGTTGGCAAACGGGATAGGGCCGTGTTGGAAGCCTTCCTGAAACCCCGGTGCCGTGTCATGCCCCGGACCATGCTGCGCTATGCCATCGAGCGGTTTCCCGAACCCGTACGGCAGGGGTATCTCCGGGCTGGGAAAACTTCACACAGGAACTGAAATGCGCAGGAGTGATGCCCGGCGCCCGTTGGGCTTCAGGGTGTATTGCTCCAGGCTCGCTGGAATAAGGCAGGTGCGGCCCTGCGGGATGATGACCGTGCCCGCCGCGCTCATGAGCTGTACCTCGTCCTGCTTGGTGAAGAGGGCGTGAAAACTGGCGCCGTTGTGCTGGACAAAGAACGGCGCGGTGATCTCCAGGGATTCCAGCCGGAAATAGGGAGACGACACCAGCTCGGTGACGAGCGCGCCGGGTTTGGTGCTGAGCGGGGTGGGGGTGATCCGGGCCGGCGCGGGATCGGTCCAACGGATCACCTTCAGCGCCTGCTCCAGGTGCAGCTCCCTTGGCTTGCCGCTTTTGTCAACGCGACCCCAGTCGTAAACGCGGTAGGTCGTGTTGGAGTTCTGCTGAACCTCAAGAATGAGCAATCCCTCGCAGATGGCGTGTATGCGTCCGCCGGGAATGAAGATCGTGTCGCCTGCGCTGACCTGGACAGCCTGCAGGCAATTCTCCAGGCGATTTTCCTCCAACGCGGCGCAGAACACCTTTTCCGTGACGCCCGGTTTCAGGCCGGCGAATACCCGGGCGTCCCTTGGCGCATCGAGGATATGCCAGGCTTCGGTCTTGGCTTCCCCGATGCCTTGGGCGGCCTTTTCATCGTCCGGATGGACCTGGATACTCAATCGTTCCTTGGCGTCAATCAGCTTGACCAGCAGGGGGAAATTCGGGCCGCGGGTGCCACGTCCCACCAGCTGGGATCCGAACCGGGCGACAAGATTGGCGAGGGACTGTCCCTGGAGCGGCCCGTTGGCGACATGGCTCATGCCTTCAACGCGATCGGACAGTTCCCATGATTCCGCGTAGATGCCTTCGGGAAGAGGGCGGTTGAAGCGGGACGGAATCCGCCCGCCACCCCAGATATAATCCTTATACGCTGGCTCCAGGATAAAGGGATAAAGCTCCGTGGTGTATTGCATCATGATGCCCTATCGTAGCCAAGAAGATAGCGAACATTCAATATCGAAGAGAGTGATTATGGTCATGGTCCTGTCCTGGTACAAAGCGTGGGTCGAGCAGGGAGTCGGCGTCAATGGGTGACAACGACCTGGCCAGGCGGTATTTCCCCGGGGGATCTGGGGCATATCGCAAGGTGTCGAAAAAGGTTTCGATGCGGGCTTTCATGGGATGTGGAATTCCGTGAGGGATTCAAAATGGGCGGTACGGGGGAACATGTCGAAGAGTTGGGATGACAGGATGGTGTAGCCGCCTTCCCCGAGCCAGGCGGCATCGCGCGCCATGGTGTCGGGGGCGCAGGAGATGTAGAGAATCCGGGCCGGGCGATGCTTGAGCAGGTCCCGGATCATCGGGCGGCCCAGACCGCTCCGTGGTGGATCCACAATGAGCGTGGTCAGTTCCGGGTGTTCAAGTCCCAGCCCCGAAATACCTTCATGGGCGGCAGCCGCCTTCCATTGGATGTTGGCCAGCCCCAGTTTTCGCGCATTGAATTCCGCCGCCCGGATTCCCGGACCATCCAGGTCCACGCCCAGAACCCGGGGGATTCCCAGGGTGGCAGCCGCCAGGGCGAAGATGCCAACCCCGCAATAGAGATCGATCACCGTATCCGGCGGAGTTGCCTTCAGCCGGTCCATGACGGCCGTGACCAGCCGGTCGGCCATGGCCGGGTTCATCTGGTAGAAACTGTTCCGGGGAACCGCGAGGGGGCCAATGACGGAGGACTCAACGAGCCAGACATCGTTCTCGGCAGCCCGGTTCCGCCACCAGACGGCGCCATCCTTTTCGGTCCAGCGGAAGGTGATGGTCATGTCATTCCGAAGTGTTTTCAGGAAGGAGGGATCCGCCCGGCGTTCAGTCAGCAGTGCGTTGAGGGGCTCCATCGCGAGGGGGCAGGCGGGGACATCGAGGATGGTGGTGTTGTCCTCCATGAAGTACCCCAGCCGCCTGTCCTTGCCGTCGGTCTGGGCATGGAGCGCCATTTTATTCCGGTAGCCGAGTGGCCGGGGGGCGGCCACGGGGGGAAGGAATAGGCTTCGATCATTATCATCAAGAGGCTCACCGGGTGGACTGCGACCTCCGGGCGCAGTCGGCGTTTGGTGTGATCCCTCCGGCTCCTGACGCCGCCCGGAGGTCGGCGTCCACCTTGCGAGCAGGCTTCGGAACTGCTCGTTCTTGATGCGGACTTCCTCTCCATAGTC
>JBAXRC010000236.1:0-4445 GCA_037131415.1 bacterium
AGGGGAAGGAGGGGAAGAGGAGGCGAGTTGGCGGCGAAGGGTGGGCCAGAGGCGGGCGAGTTTGGCCGAGAAGCGGGCGTCAAATTGCTGGTGGCCATCACCCGAGAGAACGATGAGGCCGCCTCCCGTGATGGTCGGGTCATCCTGAAAGGCCAGTGTAACGCGGGGGCGTCCGGAACGGTTCTGGATTTCAACCGTCAGGGTTCCGGCGTAGGCCGCATGGTCTTCCGGTGAGAGTTTGACCACAAACTCATTTCCATCCATTCGGCGGATGGCTTCGGTTGCGCATGAAACCAGCGACTCTGCATAATCGAACCCTTCCCGGGCCAGGAGTTTCCTGTGCACTTCATCAAGAATGGTGTTGAGTTCCGATTCAAGACGGACCCGTCGCAGGCGTTCAGTCTCGATGGGGACCGTTGCCAGAATCTGTTCAGCGTGCCGGGTAACGTTCTGGCGGACGGTTTCAAGCTGTTCCTTCCGCGTGTTTTCCTCCTGTGCGACGGTTTGGCGAATGAAGGATTCAGCCTCTTCGCGCGCCTGCTGGATGAGCCGCTCGCCTTCACGGCGGGCATCATTCAGGATTTCCCCGCAGAGGAGCGAGTCAGAGGACTGTTTTATTGGATCAAGGGGTTGCATCTCAAGGCATGGCCTCCATGGAATCCAGGGGGACACCCACGGCTTCGCGGACGAGGTGTTCCAGATCCTTGCCGCCGGGCCGTGGCCCGCCGGGGCCGGGGATTTCAACGATCAGGGGCCGATCCCGATTCATGCGGAGGGCTTCAACCTGCTCCCGGATTCCATCCGCCACGGCTTCGGTGAGGATCAGGATTCCGATGTCGGTCTTTGCCGCCGCCTGTTGGACGGCCATGGCGGCTTGATCAGGTGTGGTGACCGGTTCCCCGGCGACGCCTGCCAGGCGGAATCCCCGGACGGTGTCCTCATCGGCGATACAGTAGTAGTTCACGGGTGTCCCCGCTTAGATTTTCTGGATCAGCATGATCGAGATGGCGAACCCGAGCACAGCCAGCCCTTCGGCGAGCGCCACAAAGAGGATGCTGCGAGTGAGCAGCTCCGGTTTTTCGGCGGCGGCCCCGAGGGCGGCCGATCCGATCCGCCCGACGGCATAGGCGGCTCCGAGCACGCTCAAGGCCATCGTCAGTGCCGCGCTAATGCCCAGTCCGATGGCCCGGTACACCGGGTCGGCGTCGGAGAGTGTGGCGTTGGGCGCCCCCTCTGCCGCCAGGCTGGCTGTTGCCGCCAGAAAGCTTCCCGTGAAGGCAAGGCAGAACAACGTCTTCATGAACGACCTCCTCTCAGTTGCTCCAGATCCAATCTGAGATTACCGCAACCGCCAGTCGTATGCAAGCCGGAGAAATGCCTGAATTGCTTAGGAGGAGGTCTCGCGGGAGGCTTCCACGTAGGCCTCGATGTTGGCCCAGGGGACTTCCGGCTCAAGCATGTGGGTGGGGCAGCAGAAGAGGCCGCCCTTCTTGCCCGCAATCCCGAGATTCCGGCGAACTTCCGCCTTGACCTGCTCCGGCGTGCCGAAGGGCATGAGCTGCTGGGTTCCAAGGGTGCCGTTGAAGGAGATGCGGTCGCCGTATTTGGCGTGAACATCGGCGAAGTCCATGCATTCCGGCTGCACGGGGTTCAGGATGTCCACCCCGGCTTCGATGAGGTCGGGGATAAAGGGCAGGACGTAGCCGCAGGAGTGATAACTGATCAGGATGTCGGGTTTGACCGCCTTGGCGGCGGCAATGACCTTGGTCAAACGCGGCTTGAGCCAGGTGCGGTACATGTCCTCGGACATCATGATCGTGTTCTGCATGCCGATGTCGTCCCCGAGTCCAAGGATATCCACGCCGGCGGCGGCGAATTTGGCGGCCCGGAAGCAGGCCAGGTTGGTGATCTTGTCCAGGAGGTAGGTCGCCATGGGGTCATCCGTTCCCATGTCCACAAACAGTTCCTCCATGCAGCGCAGGTACCAGGCGGTTTCCCAGATGGTGCATTCGGCCCAGACGAAAACGGCGAGGTTGCGGGCGTGGATAGCGTCCACCTGGGGCTTCAGGTAGGAGTAATCAATCTTCTCGAATTCGGGCCAGGGGTAGGCCTCCAGGTCCGCGACGCTGGTGGCGCTGCGGAGCGGGTGGTGCATGCGGGTCATATGCTTGGAGTCGGGGTTGTCCTCATGGGCCGTGCCCCAGCCGTCGAATTTGACCTTGTACTGGAAGCCCGCGGGGTAGAAGCGATGCCAGTCCATCTTGTCGCGGCCCGGTATGCGCCAGACCTCGTCAAAGTTCCAGGCGAAACCGGGATCGTAGATGATGCGGTACGGCGCCTCGAAAAAGTCGAGATAATCGCCCTTGAAGTCCGGATAGCGGCGGCGAAATTCCTCGACCAGGGACGGGCAGAAATGCATCCCGACGGGTGCGCGGTCGTAACCCTGGCGGCGATAGAGTTTCAAAAGGTTTTCACGGGGATTGAATGAGGTCATAATTTTTTCCTAACTTGCTATGGGCAGGAACATGGCAGGAAGGTACAAGAATGCCCGGGGTGGGAAAAGTAAAATTAGCACCCCCTATGCCCGTTCCCCTTCGAGCCGGAACGGGGCGAAGGGTTGGCCGGCGCTTGAAAAGAATTTCCCGAAGAACTCGTAATATTCGAGGCGCAGCGCCTGGACGGCGGCAATGATGCCTTCCAGGAGGAGGGCGAGCAGATTCCCGGCGATGATGACCAGAAGTCCCCAGAAATCCCCCCCGGGTGCGCTGCGTTTCAATTCGGCAGCCACGGTGAAGGCGGCCATCAGGAGGGCGGCATGACTCATCGCGTAGGCCGCCAGACGCACGAAACTGGTGGTGTTGGCGAAATAGGTGAGGAGGCCTTCGAAGGCGCCGATCAGCGATTCCGCGATCATGGCTCCTGTGGCGGGGTGTGGATCGGACGGATGCCTATGGTGATGTAATGAGGCTTCGATCGGGTCCTTGAGTGTCCACCCCAGCAGGGGAACGGCCAGAAGCAAGAGGGCCGCCAGGGGGAACTGTCCGTGGGTTTGAAAGACAAAATATTTCAGCAGCAAGGCCAGCACTCCCCAGTAAAAGAGGATTCCGGCGATGCCGAACCGGCCCAGGAAGCCGCCAGTCCAATCCCCTTTCCGGAAGCAGTTAATGATGTTCAGGAACAGTCCCAGGCTGATGATGACGACGCCGACGATGATGGCGGTGAGCATGAGTTCCATGGGGCTGCCCTCCAGCGGGTCGCGCCACAGGGCGAGCGGCTTGAGTTGCGGGATGCCGAAATAGCTGCCGTAGAGAAGGCCGAAGGCGATGCTGGAGAGGCCGCCGAGCAGGAGGAATAAACCGATATCCCGCGTTTTCTGGGCGTGGCCGGAACGCAGGGCGCCCAGTCCGGCGAGGGCCAGGACGGCTCCCTGCCCCGCATCGCCGAACATCATCCCGAACATGAACACATAACTGATGGCCACGAACAACGTGGGTTCCAGCTCCCAGTATCCCGGCAGGCCGTAGGATGAAACCAGCCGTCCAAAAGGGCGCAGCCACAGGGAATGCTGGAAGAGGACGGGCACGGGTTCCCCGGGGACAGGAGGCGCAGTCTGGATAATGAGGCGATCCTGTGTAACGGCCTTCAGGCGCCGCGTGAGGGCGGATGCCTCGGCGGCGGGGAGCCAGCCGCTTATAAGGACGGTGGTTTCGGTTCTCGAAAAATGTTTCGAGGCCTCCAGCAGGCACTTCTCCTGAAGCAGGCGCTGCCGGAATGAGCCAAGGAGTTCAACCGCTTTGGTGGCCAGCGTGGCCAGCGATTCGTCAAGCGTGGCGAGAGAGTCTGCAGCCTGTTTTCGCTCATTCAGGGTCTGCTCGAGAAATCGGCCTGTTGTCAGGCCTGGGGTGGCTGGCAGGGAATCGGGGAGGAAGTCCAGGGATTTCAGGGTTTGCTCGACCGGCGGGCGCCTTCGGGGTGTGGTCAGGATGACAACGGGGAGGAGATTTTCCTGCATGGGGAGTGGGATCAGGACGCCGCTGTCGGCCAGGGCGTTCCGGAGCGCGCTGAAATTCCCCGGCGGGATAGTTCCCGTTACGCAATGCAGGAACGAGAACCGGCTGGGTGGCCCCATGGGGATATCCAGGCCCTGGTAGCGGACCATGCTTCTGTGCAGCGTGTCGAGTTCAGTCTGGCGGTGAACCAGCTGTTGGCGTTGAGCGAGCCGGTCACGGGTTTGTTCTTCGAGGGAACGCAGCCGGGTTTCAATGGCGGGGAGGGGATCATCGGTTGCAGGGCCTGTGCCCGGCTTCGTGGACAAAGGGTTCACCAGGGCCCATAGCGCCTCGCACCGGTGGAGGAGGTGGGTGCACCGGGCAATGTCCCCGTTGAAATCGGGTGGCGCTTCCGCGGCCGGATCCGGGTCAAGACGCTGCCTGGCCCATTGAAGG
>JBAXRC010000237.1:0-4440 GCA_037131415.1 bacterium
GGTGCCCCGCCACCTTGCGTGGCGGGAACCGAGCCTTTTTGCGACCCGTGGCACAGGGCCACGGGGACGCACCCTCCCTGCCCACTTACCCATAAAAAAAGCGAAGCCCCGGGAAACCGGAGCTTCGCTACACGCAACGATTGTGCGCGTTTTAGTCTGCCAGGATATGGTTGGCAGAGGTCGCATTGCAGGACGCATTCGTCCCAATGACGTTAAGCGTGATCGTGCCACCAGCCGGGCAATTCGTCGCCGAGGTGGGATTCTTCACATAGGCAAGCACGCCCGCAAGATCAGCGTCGTTGCCGGTGGCCTTCTTGTTAGCCAACGCCCACTGCTCCTTACCCGACTCGAGCTGGCGCAGGTTGTTGATACAGGCATTCTGCTGCGACGACGTTCTGGCCTTCATGAACGACGGGATGGCAATTGCCGCCAACAAACCGATGATCGCGACCACAATCATGATTTCCACCAGCGTAAAACCTTGCTTCATCTTCTTCATTTATTTCTCCTTGTTATAGTTATTATTCTCAACCAACTTCAACGATAATAATATATAGCAGGCATCATGCCAACCGCTAAAAAACGACCTATTGTGCTTGTTTTAGGCATCTTTTTGATCCTTCCGCCCCACCATCTCACGCATCTCGGCCATATATTTTCTCATTTTTAAAAAAACCACCCTTAAGCCGCCTGTCACAACTGACAAAAAAAGAGACCCCTTATCCCGGGGTCTCGCGACTTACCTCCACCTTCCCGCAGTTTAGTTTGCCAGAATATGACTGGAAGATGTGGCATTACAGGCTGCATTCGTCCCGATGGCATTGAACGTGATCGTTCCGCCCGCAGGACAGTTCGTCGCGGAGGTCGGATTCTTGATGTACGACAAGATTCCCGCTATATCCCCGCCAGCCACTGCATAACCTGTAGCCTTCCTGTTTTCCAGTGCCCACTGTTCCTTGCCGGACTCAATCTGGCGAAGGTTGTTGATGCATGCATTCTGCTGCGACGACGTTCTGGCCTTCATGAACGACGGAATGGCGATCGCCGCCAGCAACCCAATGATCGCGACCACAATCATGATCTCGACCAGCGTAAAACCCTGTTTCATCTGATTATTCATTGTCATAACTCCTTATCTTTCCCCATTAAATCTCTCTGAGCCAATTAATATCTTAGCACCGGATGTGCCAAGATGAGGATTTATCTAAACAAGACCGATTTAGACCATTTTTCAACAAACCCCGTCTTCACACTAGCCAAGATCGGCTCATGGCTCTCAAAACTGATAATACCCAATTTCGTCTGTCTTACTTGGCAAGTGGCTGATCATCCGGCAATTTCCTGTAAAGGGTTGCCAAACTGATCTTTAAGGACTTGGCGGCCTTTTCCTTGTCGCCCATGGTCATGGCCAGCACCTGCTCCAGGTATTCCTTCTCCCGGTCCCTCAGGAAGGCCTTGAGAGATTTGTTCCGGAAATCGGCCCCGCTGTCGGCGGCACCCGCAGGGCGCTCCGTGAGTTTGATCTGGTTCAGGATGCGAGGCGGAAGCACATCGGGAGTAATCTTGTTGTCCTGGGCAAAGGTCAGAGCGTGTTTCACGGCATTTTCAAGCTCACGGACATTCCCCGGCCAGTTATAACGCTCGAACAGGTCCTTGATTTCCGGGGTCAGCTTGGGAAGTTCACGGCCCTCCCCGACTTCATGCCGAAGGACATGATATACCAGGGGAAGAATATCCTCCTGCCGATCCCGCAGAGGCTTGATTTCAATGGGAATGACACTCAGCCGGTAATAGAGATCCTCCCGGAAGGTTCCCTGCTTGATCATCTCCTCCAGGCTCGTGTTCGTGGCGGCAATCACCCTGACATCCACGGAAATCGTCTCATTCCCGCCCACGCGCCTGATTTCGTGCTCCTGAAGTACACGAAGCAACTTGCCCTGAATACTCATCGGCATGGACCCAATCTCATCCAGAAACAGGGTGCCGCCGCTCGCGACCTCAAAAAGCCCCTCTTTATTGGCTGATGCCCCCGTGAAAGATCCCTTCATGTGGCCAAACATCTCGGATTCAAGCAGCGCCTCGGGAAGCGCCGCGCAATTCACCGCCAGAAACCGCTTGTCCTTGCGTTTACTGTTCAGGTGTATCGCCTTGGCCACCAGCTCCTTACCCGTTCCGCTCTCACCGCTGATCAGCACCGTGGTATCGGCTGGCGCCACACGCTTGATCATCTCACAGGTATTCCGCATGGCCGGACTTTCAGCCACGATATTCTCAAATTTGTAGCGGCCAACCAGCTCCTCCTTGAGTTCAACATTCTCGGAGAGCGCCCGGCTGTATTCCAACGCCCGCTGGATGGTGATCAACAGCTCATCCATCTTGAACGGCTTGGTCACATAATCGAATGTCCCCAGCTTCATGGCCGCAATGGCCGTTTCCACAGACCCATAGGCCGTCAGAATGATAACCGGCATGGCCGGTCTGACCTGGCGGGCAATTTTTAGCAGTTCAATCCCGTTAATGGGAGTCATCCGGATATCGGTGATCATCAGGTCGAAGGGTTCCGTGTTCAGGAGGTCGGGAACCTTGGTCCCATCCTGCACAGAAACGATGCTGTAGCCCTCTGCCGTAAGCAAAGTATTAAGAAGACTCAGCATCCGCGGTTCATCATCAATCAGAAGAATTCGAGCCATGAAATCATCCCTCCGCAATTATAAGAATCCCCTCGCAAGAGATAATAATAGGACGATCACAGCTAAAGACAATATATTTTCTTATTTTTGATAAACTGGTTCTGATTTCGACCTACCCCCCCCCATTCGGAGGCCTTTTGATCGAAGTTAACCCAGCATCTCCAGAAGCCGCTTGGTCTTTTGGAATTTCTCCTGGAGTTCCTGGCGCGATTTCTCGAACTGGGCCAGCACCTCGGGCTTGGCCTTGCTGATAAAGGCCTGATTACCAAGACGTTGATTGGCCCGTTCCAGGTGCCCGCCCAATTCCTCAAGTTGCTTGGTCAGCTTGACGGACTCGGCTTTGACATCAATCAGACCCTCCACGGGCATGTAGATGGTTCCAATCGGGGTCAGCGTCCCGGGCATCGCCGTACCCGGCGTAAAGGCGGGATCGACGGTCACCTCCCTGGCCTTGAGCGTGGACTTCACTGTGGCCAGGTCCGCCTTCAGCCAGTCGGTCAGCTCGGAACTGTTCGACTTGATGATGTAGTCAAGTTTCTGGCCCGGCGCGATGCCACAATCCGCCCGCAACATCCGGCCAGCCCGGATCAGCTCATGCCGGGCATCGACATAGTCCACCACATCCGGGGTCGCCCCCCACCGCTTCAATTCCTCCGTCAGGGGCTTGGGCCAGGGCGCGACCATGATCGTCTCCTCATCCGCCCCGTAACCCATGCCATGCCACAGCTCTTCGGTGATGTGGGGCATGAAGGGGTGGAGCAACCGGAGCGCCGTCGAAAAGGCATAGTGCATCACCTTCAGCACCTCGGCCTTGCGCGCCGCATCCTGCCCGTAAAACGTGTCCTTGGAATATTCCACATACCAGTCGCAATACTCATGCCAGATGAACGAGTACAACGCATGGGCGGCATCATTGAACCGGAACCGCTTCAGGTTTTCCGTGCACGACTCAATCGCCTGGTTCAGCTTGGCGAGGATATGCCGGTCATCCGCCCTCAGGAGCGCGGCATTGAAGTCAGCCACCACCTCGCGCCTGCCACCGGCCGCAATCCCGCTCTCCTGCATCTGCATGTAGCGGGCCGCATTCCAGATCTTGGTTCCGAAATTGCGGCCGATCTCGAACTTATCGTTCGAGAGGAACACATCCTGCCCGGTTGCCGTGATCATCATCAGGCTGTAGCGGAGGGCATCGGCGCTGAACTCATCGATGATCGTCAGCGGATCAATGGAATTGCCGAGGCTCTTGCTCATCTTGCGGCCCTTGTCGTCCCGCACCGTGCCATGGATATAAACTTCCCGGAACGGGATGTCGCCCATGAACTCGATTCCGGCCATGACCATCCGGGCGACCCAGAAGAAAATGATCTCAGAGGCCGTCACCAGGGTGTTCCCCGGATAATAGAACTTCAGGTCGGGATTCCCATTGGGCCAGCCGAACGTGCTGAACGGCCACAGCCATGAGGAGAACCAGGTATCGAGGACATCCTCATCCTGCCGGATCGTCGCGGACTTGCACTTCGGACAGCTTTCCTGCTTGCCGCGTCCCGCCCATTGGTGATCACACGCGTCGCAATAATAAACCGGGATGCGGTGCCCCCACCAGATCTGACGGGAAATGCACCAGTCACGGATGTTCGACATCCACTCGACATACACCTTGTTCCAGCGCTCGGGAACGAAGTGGATTCGCCCGTCCAGAACCGCCTGCAGCGCCGGCTCGGCCAGCGGCTTCATGCGCACAAACCACTGC
>JBAXRC010000238.1:0-4436 GCA_037131415.1 bacterium
GATATTGTGGGGCAGACCGTGTATTACGGGCGTGGCGCCGGCCGGTTGCCGACGGCCAGTGCGGTGGTCAGTGACCTGGCTGAAGTGGCCCGGAACCTGGTGGAGGGAGGCCGCAAGGCCCGTTACAGCCGGGTTTGTCCCTCGGGCAAGATTACCTTCCGTCCCGTGGGCGAAACGGAGTGCCGGTATTACCTTCGCCTGTCCCTGCTGGATAAGCCGGGAATACTGGGGGTTGTGGCCACCATTCTCGGCCAGCATGGCATCAGCCTGGCCTCCATCCTGCAAAAGGAACCGAATCGTATCGGGCGCCATGTGACCGTGGTGTTCCTGACGCATAAGGCGGTGGAGAAGAATCTTGTGGCGGCCCTGCGCACACTGCAGGAGCGGAATGCGCTGGGGGCAAAGCCCATCAGCTTGCGGATTGAAGATCCGGGAATCGAGAAGTAATAACCATGTCAGCGAAACAGCAGTGCGGGTTGAAGGTGGCGAAATTCGGCGGATCCTCGGTGGCGGATGCCACCCAGATCCGGAAGGTATGTTCCATCATCCAGATGGATCCGGAACGCCGGATTGTTGTGGTTTCTGCGCCGGGCAAGCGGAATTCCGCCGACACCAAGGTGACGGACATGCTGATTGCCTGTGCCGAGGCGAAACTTGCCGGCAAGACGGCGGAGGCGGAACTGGCGGCCATTGTGGAGCGTTATGCCGGCATCCAGCGCGAGGCCGGGGTCGGGGAGGGAGTCATCCGCGAGATCGAGGCCGACCTGCGAGCCCGCCTGGGGTCCGACCTGTCGCACCGCGGCAAGTTCATGGATCTCATGAAGGCGGCGGGGGAGGACAACAGCGCGAAGCTGGTGGCGGAAATCTTCCGGAAGGAAGGCGTGGATGCGCATTATGTCAGTCCGCGTGACGCCGGCATGCTGTTGAGCGATGATTTCGGAAACGCCATGGTGCTGCAGGAATCATACGCCAGGCTGGCCGCCCTGAGGGATGTGCCAGGGACGGCGATTTTCCCTGGATTTTTCGGGTATACCAAGGCCGGCGAGGTGGCCACCTTCCCGCGGGGCGGGTCGGATATCACCGGCGCCATCCTGGCGGCGGCGGTCAAGGCCGACCTGTATGAGAATTTCACCGATGTGGACTCCGTGTTCGCCGCTGATCCGCGGATTGTTCCGGGCGCCGCCGCGATCGAGTTGATGACGTACCGCGAGATGCGGGAACTCGCCTACGCCGGCTTCGGGGTGTTTCATGATGAAGCCATCATTCCCGCCGTGCAGGCGAAAATCCCGATTTGCGTCAAGAACACCAACCGTCCGGAGGCGCCCGGCACGCGGATTGTGCCGAGCCGCAAGTACGAGGGCGGATCGGTGTGCGGGATTGCCAGTTCGGACGGGTTTTGCGCGGTCTATGTGGACAAGTACATGATGAACCGCGAGGTCGGGTTCGGCCGCCGGCTTCTCCAGATCATGGAGGAGGAGGGGCTTTCGTACGAGCACTCGCCTTCCGGGATCGATAATATTTCCGTGGTGTTCCGCGAGAAGGAGTTCACCAAGGAGAAGGAAGAGCGCGTGCTGTCGCGCATCCGGACGGAATTGGGGTCGGACAATATTGACCTGGACCGCGGCCTGGCGCTGGTGATGATCGTGGGCGAGGGGATGCACTACACGGTGGGCATGGCCGCGCGGGCCACACCGGCGCTGGCCAATGCCGGCGTGAACATTGAAATGCAGATCCAGGGCTCGTCGGAGATCAGTATGATGTTTGCCGTGAAGGCCATGGACCGGAAAAAAGCCGTAATGGCCCTTTACCAGGCCTTTTTCAACAACAGGCTGTAAGAGATTCCCGCATGACGCAACCCCGCAAAATCTTTATCTACGACACCACCTTGCGGGACGGTTCGCAGGGGGAGGGGATCTCCTTCTCCGGGGCCTCGAAAATCAAGATGGCGCTCAAACTGGATGAGTTCGGGGTGGATTATATCGAGGGCGGCTATGCGGGCTCCAATCCCAAGGACATGGAGTTCTTCCATGAAATCCGCAAGCACAAGCTCCACCACGCGAAGGTGGCCGCCTTTGGCAGCACGCGCCGGGCCGATGTCGCCGTGGAAGCGGACGAGAATGTGGCGCGGCTGATCCAGGCGGGAACGCCGGTGGTGACCCTTTTCTGGAAAACCTGGAAACTGCATGTCGATGATGTGCTTCGGACCTCGGTTGAGGAAAACCGCAGGATGGTTGCGGACACGGTGGGTTACCTGAAACGCCACGGGCGCGAGGTGATTTTCGACGCCGAGCATTTTTTCGACGGGTACAAGGACAATCCCGCCTTTGCCTTGGATGTGCTGAAGGCGGCGGTCGAGGCCGGTGCGGACGCCCTGGTGTTGTGCGATACCAACGGCGGCTCGCTCCCCCACGAGGTGTTCGGCATCACCACCGAGGTGGTCAAGGCGTTTCCCGGCGTGGCGGTGGGTATCCATACCCATAACGATTCCGGGCTGGCGGTGGCCACGAGCCTGGAGGCCGTTCGGGCCGGGGCCGTCCAGGTCCAGGGCACCATCAATGGCTACGGGGAGCGGACCGGGAATGCCAATCTCTGTTCGGTCATTCCCTCGCTGGAGCTCAAGATGGGGTGCCGGGCGCTTCCTGCGGGATTCCTGAAACAGTTGCGCGGGCTGTCGCTGTTCGTGGATGATCTGGTGAAGTTGCGGCATGCCACCAAGGCCCCGTTCGTGGGGGCAAGTTCCTTCGCGCACAAGGCGGGTATGCATGTGAACGCGGTGCAGAAGAATCCCCGCAGTTTCGAGCATATCACGCCTGAAAGCGTGGGAAATGAACGGCACATCCTGGTGTCGGAGGGGTCGGGTTCCAGCAGTGTGCTGCTCAAGGCGATCGAGATGGGCGTGGATCTCAAGAGGTCCGACCCGGAGGTCAAGCAGATCCTGGAGGAGCTCAAGGGACTGGAGAAAAAGGGCTATGCCTATGAGGCGGCCGATGCCTCGTTCCGGATCCTGGTGCAGAAGGTACTCCGCAAGCACAAGTCGTTTTTTGAACTGGAAGGGTTCCGGGTCATTATTGAAAAGAGCGACAAGGACAAGCCCTGTGTCTCGGAAGCCACCATCAAGGTTCGCGTCGGCGACAAATTGGAGCATGCGGTGGCGACAGGCGACGGTCCGGTAAACGCGCTGGATCGTGCGCTTCGCAAGGCGCTGGTCCGCTTCTATCCCGCGATCGAGAACGTGGCCCTGACCGATTACCGCGTTCGCATCCTGGATCCGGAAGAGGCCACGGCGGCCAAGACCCGTGTCATTATCGAGTCGAGCGATGGCAAGGAGCAGTGGGGTACGGTCGGGGTTTCGGTCAACATCATCGAGGCGTCGTGGGAGGCGCTTGTGGACAGCGTGGAATACAAACTGTTCCGGGAAGAAGAAAATGAAGGAACTTGAGAAGCAGTATGATGCCAAGGCCGTTGAAACCCGCTGGTACAACTGGTGGCAGGAGCAGGGGCATTTCCATGGTGACGCCGCGCGGGGAGGGACCCCCTATTGCGTGATGATTCCGCCGCCCAATGTCACCGGAATCCTTCACATGGGCCATGCCCTCAACAATACGATCCAGGATATCCTGGTCCGGTGGCAGCGGATGGACGGCAAGAATACGGTGTGGATGCCGGGAACGGATCATGCCGGGATTGCCACCCAGAATGTGGTCGAGCGTGCGCTGCGCAAGGAGGGGAAGACCCGACATGATCTCGGGCGCGAGGCGTTCGTTGGAAAGGTGTGGGAGTGGAAGGAAGAGTACGGCGGGACGATTGTCCGCCAGCTCAAGCGCCTGGGCGCCTCCTGCGACTGGGAACGGGAGCGCTTCACCATGGATGCCGGGCTGAGCCAGGCCGTGGAAGAGGTGTTCTGCCGGCTTTACGAGAAGGGGCTGATCTACCGGGCCAATTACATCACCAACTGGTGTCCCCGCTGCCATACGGCGCTGTCCGACGAGGAGAGCGAGCACCAGGATACGGCGGGCAAGCTCTATTACATCCGCTACCCCGTCAAGCGCGACGGCAAGCTGACCGCCAGTGAGTTTGTGGTGGTGGCGACGACCCGGCCGGAGACGCTGCTGGGCGATGTGGCCGTGGCGGTGAGCCCGAAGGACGAGCGCTACAAGGCGCTGATCGGAAAGACCTTGAGCCTGCCGGTTCTGCATCGCGAACTGCCGGTGATTGCCGATGAGTTTGTGGATCCGGCGTTTGGAACCGGGGCGGTCAAGGTGACGCCTGCGCATGACCCCAATGACTTCGAGATGGGGCGGCGGCACAATCTGACGCCCATCAGCGTGATGAACCCCGACGGCACGATGAACGAGGGGGCGGGGCCCTATGCCGGGTTGGACCGGTTCGAGTGCCGGAAACGGATTGTCACCGACCTGACGGCGGCGGGGTTGATC
>JBAXRC010000239.1:0-4383 GCA_037131415.1 bacterium
TATAGGCATCCTTCAGGCTGATGTACTTGCCGACGACGGCGATTTCCACCGTTCCGTCCGCCGGGTGAATAAGCGTGTCCACCATGGTCCGCCAATCATCCAGTTTAAGCGGATTGACATGCAGATTGAGCATTTCAAGCAGATACACGTCCACATCCTGACGGGCAAGCTCCAAAGGCACCTCGTAGATCGTGTGGTCGACATCCTTCTCCTCGATCACCTTGTTCTGGTCAACATCACAGAACAAGGCCAGTTTGGCCTTGTGCTCATCTGTCATCGGGTGCTCACACCGGCAGATCAGGATATCGGGAATGATACCGATGGTGCGCAGGATACCAACCGACTGCTGGGATGGCTTTGTCTTCATCTCACCCGCCGCCTTGATGTACGGCACCAACGTAAGGTGGATGAACAACCCGTTCTGTCGACCGATCTCATGCCGGAATTGGCGGATAGCCTCCAGAAACGGAAGCGATTCGATATCCCCGGCCGTGCCGCCAATCTCCGTGATCGCAATGTCAACATCGTCAGCATCGATCGACCGGATTGCCGTCTTGATCTCGTCGGTAATATGGGGAATCACCTGGACCGTTTTGCCGAGGTAACCGCCCTCCCGCTCCCGGCAGATCACCGTACGATAGATGCTGCCCGAGGTGTAATTGCTGTTCCGGTTGCAGATCACGCCGCCGAACCGCTCATAGTGCCCGAGATCGAGGTCTGTCTCGGCGCCATCCACGGTGACGTAAACCTCGCCATGCTGGTAAGGCGACATGGTTCCCGGATCCACGTTGAGGTAGGGATCCAGTTTTTGCATTTTGACGCGGTATCCCCGGCGCTGCAAGAGAAGCGCGAGAGAGGCGGCGGTGAGCCCCTTGCCGAGCGATGACACCACGCCGCCTGTTACGAAAATATGTTTTGTTTTTCCACTTCGTGCAGCCATAAAGCCTTCCCGTTCTTCAGTGATTTCCCTTGCCATCGAGATTGAGGAGCATATTCGTGTTTTCAAGGGCATCCTTCCCTTGCATCCGGCTTACATCAATCGAATAATTCCCGGAGAAACAAGCGGTGCAGTAGTCCGGCGCGTTCGGGAAGGGCGAGAGGAGCCCCTCCATACTGAGGTAGCCCAGGCTGTCCGCTCCCGTGAAGTCTCGCACCTCATTGTGACTGTGAACCGCGGCGATCAGTTCATCCTTGCTTGCGAAATCGATTCCGAAGAAACACGGATTGATGGTTGGCGGACAGGAGATGCGGAGGTGAATTTCCTTCGCTCCCGCCTCTCTCAGTGCCATAACACGGCGCCGGGAGGTGGTGCCGCGGATGATGGAATCGTCAACCACCACCACCCGCTTGCCGCGGACCACATCGGCTACCACGGCCAGCTTCATATCCACGCTGCGCGCCCGCTGGTCCGAGTCCGGCATGATGAATGTCCGGCCGACATAGTGGTTTCGCATAAACCCGAAATCAAGAGGGATTCCGCTCTGCCGCGAATAGCCCAGCGCCGCTGAATTCCCGCTGTCTGGCACGGCGGTCACGATATCCGCCTCCACCGGGTGTTCCTGTGCCAGGCGCATGCCAAGCTTGATGCGAACCGAGTGCACGCTCTGTCCGAAAACCATGCTGTCAGGCCTTGCAAAATAGACATGCTCAAAAACGCATTGTGAAATATTCTTTGTTTCATTCTCAGCAAAAAAACTGCTGTGAAGCCCGGTGGAATCCACGATCACCAGCTCGCCGGGCTCGACATCCCGGACATAATCCGCGCCGACCTGGGTCAGGGCGCAGGTTTCGCTGGCAAAGACATACCCGTTTCCGAGTTTACCGATGGAAAGCGGTTTGAATCCAAGAGCGTCACGGGCCGCCATGACGCAATCCTTGGTCATAAGCAGGAACGCAAAGGCGCCCTTGAGTTCCGCCAGGGCGCGCGCCACCCGGCGGGGACGGTTCCGGTACATGGGATCCGCCAAGAGGTGAATCAGAACCTCGCTGTCGGTGCTGGTCTGGAAGATGGCTCCTGAATCCTGGTACATGCGCCGCAGGTGCCGGGCATTCACCAGGTTTCCGTTGTGCGCAATCGCCCAAATGCCGTCGCTGCACTCCACCACCAGCGGTTGGACATTCTGGATACGGGACGACCCGGTGGTGGAATACCGGACATGCCCGATCCCGAGATGGCCGGCCATGCCCCGGATGACTTCGGTTGAGAATACCTCGTTCACCTCGCCAATACCCTTGGAGGATTTTACCTGGGTGCCATCCGAAACGACAATCCCGGCGCCCTCCTGTCCCCTGTGTTGCAGTGAAAAAAGCCCGGCATGGATCAAGAAGGCTGCGTCCGGAATACCGAAAACACCGAATATTCCGCACGATTCCCGTGGACGATCAAAGTTTGTGTCATAGTTCATGAATGCATCTCCAGCACGGGGTAATTGTTGTAACGCTTGTTTCATCAAAAAGCAAGGCGAAAGGGATGGCTATTGATTTCCAAAGTGCTGAAAGTGTAAATTTAATACCCATGGAACCAAGCCATAGCGACTTGCCGGTTTTCAGCACGGGGATTCCCTCGCTCGATTTTACCCTGAAGGAGTTGCGACCGGGAGATAATGTCGTCTGGCAGGTTGACGATATCAACGACTATCATCCCTTCGTGGATCGGTTTGTCAGGAAGGGCATTGCCGACGGCCTTCCCCTGGTGTACTTCCGTTTCGCCAGCCACGTCCCCCTGCTTGATGAAACACCCGGGTTGGAAATCCTGACCATCGATCCCCAATCGGGTTTTGAGTTCTTTGTCGGAACCATTCTGAACGTCATTGAACGAAAAGGCCGGGGCGCACTATACGTTTTCGATGGACTCTCCGAGTTGGCGGCTGACTGGTATAGCGACAGGATGCTGGGTAATTTCTTCATGATCACCTGCCCTTTCCTGTACAAGCTTGATACGATTGCCTACTTCGCCCTCTTCAATAAGCGTCATTCTTTCAATGCCGTCGAGAGCATTCACCAGACGGCTCAGGTCGTCCTTGATGTCTACCGGAACCGGGAAAGTCTCTTCGTTCAGCCTCTTAAGGTCGATCAACGTTATTCCCCAACCATGTACAGGCTGCATGTATGGGGACAGGATGACACCTTTTCCCCGGTGACCTCCAGCACCACGATTTCGGACATTCTTTCCCAAACCCCTCAGCCTTGGCTGGACTTTTCCACGTCCCGTCCGGGTATCTGGATGAAAACCGTTTCGTCAGCCCAAAAGACACTGGAAGCCATGCGGAACGGCTCCGCATCGGAACAAGATGTCAGGGAATCCTTCCAGCGCCTCCTCCGCAGCGCCATCACGCGGGACGAAAAGTTTATGCCTCTGGTTTCCAAATACTTTGACTTGGCCGGCTTGATGTCCGTGATTCAGCGGATGATCGGAACCGGCCTTATTGGGGGAAAATCGCTGGGCATGCTGTTGGGGCGGGCCATCCTTAAAAAGCAGGTACCCCACCTCCACGAACTCCTGGAAGCCCACGATTCGTTTTTTATCGGCTCGGATGTGTTCTATACCTATCTGGTCCAGAACGGATGCTGGGACCTTCGCCGCAAGGCCAATGACCTGGACTTCCTGATCGAACACAATGACGAGGCTCAACAGAAACTGCGGTCCGGGATTTTTCCCGAAACGATCCGGCGCCAGTTCATGGAGATGCTCGACTACTTCGGACAATGCCCGATCATTGTGAGATCAAGCTCCCTGCTCGAAGACAGTTACGGCAACGCCTTCTCGGGGAAATACGACACCGTATTCTGCGCCAACCAGGGCACTCCACAGCAGCGCCTCGCCGATTTCATGAGCGCGGTCCGCGATGTCTATGCCAGCACCTTGAGCGTCGACGCCCTTTCCTACCGGTCTCAGCGGGGGTTAATGGATCGTGATGAGCAAATGTCACTTCTGGTTCAGCGCGTATCCGGCGAACTCCACGGCGAGAATTTCTTTCCCCAGGTCGCTGGCGCCGGGTTTTCGTTCAATCCCTATGTCTGGGACAAGGATATTGATCCCAGCGCCGGAATGCTACGCCTTGTGTTCGGGCTCGGAACCCGGGCCGTGGATCGTCTTGGCGACGATTACACCCGGCTGATCGCACTCAATGCTCCGGAAAAAAGGCCGGACACTTCGGCTGGCGATATCCGTAAATTTTCCCAGCGACTGGCCGATGTCCTTGATTTGACCACCAATCAATTACTATCGAAGGATTTTAACACCGTTATCACTCCGGTCTCGCGGAACTTGCCACTAGACCTTTTTGCCGTTGAGGAAGCGTCAACGACTAGCCGTGGGTGTTTTTACCTGACCTTTGACCGGTTGATCCAGGACACCCGGTTCGTGGACGACATGCGAACCAT
>JBAXRC010000240.1:0-4373 GCA_037131415.1 bacterium
ACCTCTTGACTGCGGCTCAGCAAGCTTCGCCCTCCAGAAGAATAAGGCATAAGGCACCCATCCTTTACGTTACCTATGGGATGACAGTGATTACGATTATGAGTGACAGTTTCACGCCCTCTTCAGCCACAGCTCCTGAACCCGCCCGCCCCAATCCATCCGGGTACAAAGAACGTGCTCAAGCGGAGTCAGGTCGGTTGCGTCACCAAGCGACAGGCCATGGGGATTATCCTGAACCGGTGCTTTGTATCGCTTCTGCTGCTTCAGCATCAGCGCACCTGCGGCAACATGAAACGCGGTGCCGGAGAGGAGACTGCCGAACACAGGCGCATAGCCGGTCACCGCAACCCCCGGGCGCACGGTGGTCCCGTAGCCGGCCTCGTCCCTGGCAAAACCACAGGCATCGAGAATCTGGAGGGTTCCGCCTGCCGGAGCCCCGCCTCCCTGGAGGATCGTCCCGTATCCCGCGCCAGCGGTATCGCGCGTCATCAGGAAAAAAGCGCTCCCTTCCCCCGGAACCGCTTCGGGTGACGAGGAAAAGGCGAAGGGCTTGATCCGGCCGTCGGCCGCCGGAGTCAGCATGCGGCCGCAGACATGCTGCAGGACGGCACCCAGTTCATCCACGCTCCCCACCAGTACGGCATCACACCGGCCGTCGGCCAGCCAGGTCTGCGCCAGAAGAACGGCCTGATGGAAGGCAAAATGGAAATGGGCCAGCGTCAGGGTCGGACCGCGCACCTCCAGCGTCATGGCAATATAGGACGCCGCCGCATTGTGCACCGAATGGGAAAACGCCGTGGGCGAGACGGCCGCATCGCCAAAGTCCAGGATCCCGTCAAGAAAGCTGAAGGTCGTGGCGTGAGGGCCCAGGGCCGTGGCGACAATAACGCCCAGCCGCGATTTGTCCAGCGTGGCGCCAAGCCCGCTATCAGCCAGCGCATCCGCCGCCGCCAGTACCGCCATGCGGGTGAACCGGTCAGCCCGCCGCGCCTTGACGAGGACGGTCTTATCGACCAGGGTTTCCGCTGCCACGGCATATACCGGCAGGCGCCCGGAAGGCGTGCCCTTGACCTCGACCTCCACCGGAGGAACCCAGCCCTGCTCCAGGGCCTTTTCCAGCGCCGGGATCCCGCGTCCCCGGGCCGTCACCAGTCCCATGCCGGCGATATTCATTCCGCCCTCCCGATCACCAGGGCGGCATTGTTGCCACCGAACGCCAGGGAGGTGGAGAGGGCATAGCGGCCCGATACCGGAGTCCGGTCCCGGACAACGCCGACGGGAATCTC
This sequence comes from bacterium, assembly GCA_037131415.1. Lineage (GTDB taxonomy): Bacteria > Verrucomicrobiota > Kiritimatiellia > CAIKKV01 > CAITUY01 > JAABPW01. Next base: position 1,287 of record JBAXRC010000240.1, read on the forward strand.
GTCATCGCGTGTCTCATATCCCGCACTGGCAGGAATCCAGCCGTCACGCAGGGCAAGCGCCGTAAAGGCGGCTTCAAGGGCGCCGGCCGCGCCAAGGGTGTGCCCGGTGTAGCCCTTGGTGGAAAGAACCTTGATGTCCCCGCCGAAAACCCGCGCCAGGACCGCGCCCTCCACCTTGTCATTGTCGCGCGTTGCGGTGCCGTGGGCATTCACAAAGGCGATATCCTGCGAAGGGATGCCCGCCTGGGCCAGGCTTTCACGGATGGCAGTCTCCAGCCCGGCTCCATCCGGGCGGGGCGCGGTCAGATGGTGGGCATCGCAAGCGGCGCCATAGCCGGCAACAAAAAGCGAGGCCTTTGAACCCCGGCGCCGTGCCGTTGTTTCCGCCTCCAGAATCAGCACCCCGGCGCCCTCGCCAAGGTTCAGCCCCTGCCGGTCACGGTCATAAGGGCGGCAGGGCTCATGGCTGAACACGCTAAGCGAACTGAACCCGCATATCGGGATCCGGCTGAGTTCATCGCCGCCCCCGGCAATCACCAGGTCGCACAACCCGTTCCGAATCCAGCCGAGCCCGACGCCGACGGCATCGGCACTGGAGGAGCAGGCATTGACAATCGTGACGCAGGGCCCCTCCGCCCCGATGCGGCGGGCCACGGCCTCGGCCAGGTTCCCCTTGAGAGAGGCTTCCACCGGTTCCAGAGGCGCCATGCCGGTCTTACGGTAGGCGGCATAGAACTCCATGTCGTTGAGCTGGCTGGCCACGGTGGTACCCATGCACACGCCGACCCTCAGGCCGGAGAGACCGGATCTCAGCCCGGCAGAGGACAAGGCCTCATCCAGGGCATGAAAAAGCAACTGGAGCGTACGGGAACGGGAACGATCGGGAGCGGAAACCGGAGCAGTCACCGCAAAGACGGGGTAGTCGAGCGGGGAAAGGGCGGGTGTGGTTTTACTGAGATTGCGTCGCCCGGCGGCAAAGCCATCCAGGGTTTCGGCGACGCTCAGGCCGGCGGCCGAGACAACCCCCATGCCGGTAATGAGGATCTTCATGCCTCATGCCTTCTTCGTCTCGATGATGTAGTTCGCAAGGGTATTGACGGAGCGGAAGATCTCACGTCCCTTCTCCATATCCTTGACCTCAACACCGAAATTGCGCTGAAGGATAACCACGATCTCCACGGCGTCCAGGGAGTCCAAGCCCAGCCCCTCCCCGAAGAGCGGATCATCATCCTTGATCTGATCCGGGGTGACCCCCTCGATGTTCAAGTTGCTGACAAGCAATTCCTTGAGTTTGGCACGGATTTCCGACAACTGCTGTTCCTGATTCTGGTCTTGCGTCATAACACCCCGGTATTCGGCTTTTCTCTCAAAGCTGGGGGGGACTATAATCGTTCCGCCATTTTCTGCCAATTCCTGATTTACTCCTTTCATCTTGCCTTTGCGGCTCCTAAAAGCGCATCATTTATGCCCTTGAATAAGGACGACCATGAAAAACACGAACACATCATCGCCGATTGACGAGACGATCATTGGCCCGATACTGGAATCCGCCGTGCGGGTGGATGCCGGCCGGATCAAGGCCATTATCGAAAAAGCGCTCCTGATGAAGGGGCTCGACCTGGGCGAGGTGGCGGCGCTCTCCTCCATCAGCGACCCGGACCTTCTGGGCGAGTTATTTGCCGCGGCCAAGAAGGTGAAGGATGAGATCTACGGGAAGCGACTGGTGATTTTCGCCCCGCTTTACATCTCCAATCTCTGTGCCAATGAATGCCTGTACTGCGCCTTCCGGGCGCGCAACACCAGCATCAAGCGCCGGGCGCTGTCGCAGGCGGAAATCGCCGAAGAGACGCGGATCCTCATCAACCAGGGCCACAAGCGGGTCCTGCTGGTGGCGGGCGAATCCTACCCGCGCGAGGGATTCTCGTATGTCCTCAAGTCCATCGAGACCGTATATGGCGTGAAGGAAGGCGCCGGGGAGATCCGGCGCGTCAACGTCAACGTGGCCCCCCTGACACTGGATGAATTCAAGCTGCTAAAGGCGACCCATATCGGCACTTACCAGATTTTCCAGGAGACCTACCACCGGGCGACCTACAAGGGCGTGCACCTGGCGGGCAAGAAGGCCGACTACGACTGGCGGGTGACCGCGCCGGACCGCGCCATGCAGGCCGGAATCAACGATGTCGGTATCGGGGTGCTGTTCGGCCTGTGCGACTGGCGGTTCGAGATCCTGGCGCTGATGCAGCACATCCGGCATCTCGAACAGCATTTCGGCGTGGGCCCCCACACCGTCAGCGTCCCGCGCCTGGAACCGGCCACCGGATCCGACACGGCCAATCATCCACCCAAACCGGTGTCCGATGTGGATTTCAGGAAGATCGTGGCCATCCTGAGGCTGGCGGTCCCCTACACCGGGATCATCATGTCCACCCGCGAGAACGCCAACCTGCGCCGGGAAACCTTCGCTCTGGGCGTCTCGCAGATCTCGGCAGGAAGCCGGACCAACCCGGGCGGCTACAGCGATGGCGAGCAGGAGGACAAAAGCCAATTCTCGCTCGGCGATCACCGCTCCCTGGACGAGGTCGTCCGTGATGTGGCGGAACTGGGCTACATTCCCTCGTTCTGCACGGGCTGTTACCGGCTCGGCCGCACCGGCGCGGATTTCATGGACCTGGCAAAGCCTGGCGAGATCAAGTACCACTGCGACCCGAATGCCCTTTCAACCTTCCAGGAGTACCTGCTCGACTACGGAAGCCCGGCCACGCGTGCCGTGGGCACGAAACTGATCGCCGATACCCTGGCCGCCATGAACCCCCTGCAGCGCTCCATCTCAACCAACCTGGTGGATCAGGTCAAAGCCGGCAAGCATGACGTCTTCTGCTGAAGAAGCAGATTTACCACAGAGGGGCGGAGGCTGAGGGAGAGGGGGGAAGAAAATGTTGCGGGATTTCCCAGAATGGCGAGTACCCCATTCTGGAAAATCCCGCAACACCTCCCGTGAAGAGAAATACTCCCCGTTACGCCTCTTCTCCCGTGTCGCATCAATTAATCCTTGCGGTATGTGTTAGATATAACAATATTATAGAC
>JBAXRC010000241.1:0-4333 GCA_037131415.1 bacterium
GCCCTGTGCGAGCTGTATCTGGTTGAGGGCGATTCCGCCGGTGGCTCGGCCAAGCAGGGCCGGAACCGCGAGTTCCAGGCCATCTTGCCGCTGCGCGGCAAGGTGCTGAACGTGGAGAAGGCGCGGCTGGACAAGATTTTGAACAACAACGAAATCCGCACGATGGTCACGGCCATCGGCGCGGGAATCGGTGCGGATGAATTCGACGTGTCGAAAGTGCGCTACCACAAGATCATCATCATGACCGATGCCGATGTGGATGGCTCGCATATCCGCACGCTGTTGCTGACGTTCTTCTATCGCCAGATGCCGCACCTGATCGAGAGCGGCTATGTCTACCTGGCCCAGCCTCCGCTGTACAAGGTCAGCCGCAAGAAGCGCGAGGAATACATCGATACCGATGAAACCCTCACCCGTAAGTTGCTGGAGCTTGGCGCCGAGGATCTGATCCTGAAGGTGGGGCGCAGCAAGACGTTCGAGGGCAAGGACCTGATGGGCGTGATGGAATTACTCCTGCAGATCGAGCAGGCGTCCAAGAGCCTCGCCCGCAAGGGGGTCAACCTCGAGGACTACCTCAAGAAGCGGAACAAGGCGGGTGCATTTCCCCGCTACTACGTCACGATTGGAAAAGGGGATGACGCGGAGCGTCATTTCATCACCACGGATGACGAGTTGAAGAAGCTTCGCGAGGAGGCCGAGAAGAAGGCCGGGCAGCAGCTTGAGATTTTCACCGAGAACGGGAATTCAGGCGCCCAGAGCGACAACGCCTTCCGCTGGCAGGAGCTCTATGTGGCCAGCGCGCTGGCCAAGGTGGTTGAGGCTATCGAGAAGAAGGGCTTCACGATGGACCATTTCAACCGGCATGAGGAGCCTGTCTTCACGCTCAAGGATGCGGACGAGGAGGAGACCCCGGTCTTCTCCCTGCCCAACCTGCTGGAGGTTGTCCGCGATTTCGGGCGCAAGGGCCTGAACATCCAGCGGTACAAAGGCTTGGGTGAAATGAATCCCGAGCAGTTGTATGAAACCACGATGAACCCCGACAAGCGCAAGTTGCTCAAGGTGGTTCAGGAGGATGCGATCAAGGCCGATGAAATCTTTACCATCTTGATGGGGGATGAAGTGGAGCCTCGTCGTAAGTTTATCGAAGATAACGCCTTGAATGTGACGAATCTGGATATCTAAATCATGTACACACGAAACGAACTGGTCGGCAATATCAATATCGAAGACGAGATGCAGCGCTCGTATATTGACTACTCCATGAGTGTCATCATCGGGCGCGCGTTGCCCGACGCCCGCGACGGAATGAAGCCCGGCGCCCGGCGCATCCTCTACGCCATGCGCAATCTGGGCCTGCTTCACAACCGGCCCTACAAGAAGTGCGCGTACGTCGTCGGTGAAGTGCTCGGTAAGTACCATCCCCATGGTGACTCGTCGGTGTATGACACCCTGGTCCGCATGGCCCAGTATTTCGCCATGCGCTACATGCTGGTGGATGGCCAGGGAAACTTCGGCAGTATCGACGGCGACAACGCGGCCGCCTACCGGTATACCGAGTCGCGCCTGACAAGCATGGCCGAGGAGATGCTCGCGGATATCGACAAGAACACGGTCGACATGGTCCCGAACTACAACGGTGACCTCATGGAGCCGTCCGTCCTGCCCGCCCGCGTTCCCAACCTGCTCCTGAACGGCAGCACGGGTATTGCCGTTGGCATGGCCACCAACATTCCCCCGCATAATCTGGGTGAGCTGGTGGATGCGCTGGTGCACCTGATCGACCACGAGAACGCGACGATTGATGACCTGATGAAGCACGTGAAGGGCCCCGATTTCCCGACGGGGGGCATCATCTGCGGCCTGAAACCGATTTCCGACATGTATCGGACCGGGCGCGGCCTCTTGAAGGTGCGCGGGCGGGCCGGCATCGAGGAAGGCAAGCAGGGCAAGGAAAGCATCATCATCACGGAGATCCCCTACGCCGTCAACAAGGCGACCCTGATCACCAACATCGCCTACCTGGTCCAGGAGAAGAAGCTGGAAGGCATCTCCGACCTGCGCGACGAGTCGAACAAGGACGGCATCCGGGTCGTCATCGAGCTCAAGCGCGGCGTGGTCGCCAAGGTGGTGCTGAACAACCTCTACAAGCACACCCAGCTCCAGACGACCTTTGGCGCGATCATGCTGGCGATCGACCACGGCCGTCCGAAAATCATGAACCTCAAGGAGCTGCTGGAGGCGTACCTGGATCACCGCTACGATGTGATCAAGCGCCGGACCCAGTTCGACCTCGACAAGGCCGAGGCGCGCGCCCACATCCTGGAGGGATTGAAGATCGCGCTGGATAATCTGGACGCGGTGGTGAAGATCATCCGCGGATCCAAGGATCGCGACAATGCGCGGGCCCAGTTGATGTCCAAGTTCGGCCTGAGCGAGATCCAGTCCAACGCCATCCTCGACATGCGCCTGTACCAGCTCACGGGGCTGGAGCGCGACAAGCTCGAGGCGGAGTACCTGGAGCTGATCAAGCTGATCACCTACCTGCGCGACCTGCTGGCGAGCCGCGAAAAGCTGTTCCGGGTCATCCGGGCGGACCTGATCGAGGTCCGGAAAGAGTATGCCGACGAGCGCGTCACCAGCCTGGTTCCCGACGAGGGCGAGGTTAACATCGAGGATCTGATTGCCGACCGCGGCTATGTGATCACGATCAGCCATACCGGTTACATCAAGCGCACGGCGGTGAGCACCTACAAGGCCCAGCGCCGCGGCGGCAAGGGTGTGGCGGGGATGGAGACCAAGGAGGAGGACTATGTCGAGCACCTCTTCGTGGCCAACACCCACGACTACATCCTCTTCTTCACGTCGCAGGGACGCGTCTACTGGGAGAAGGTCTATGAAATTCCCGAGGCGTCACGCGCTTCCAAGGGCAAAGCGCTGGTGAACCTTCTGAATGTCCAGGGCGGGGAGACCATTTCCGCCATGGTCAAGGTGCGCGAGTTCGCCGAAAACCAGTTCATTGTCTTTGCCACCGAAAAGGGCGTTGTCAAGAAGACCAACCTGGGCGCCTTCAGTAATCCGCGTAGCGCGGGCATCATCGCCATCGCCATCGACGAGGGCGACCGGCTGATCGGCGTCAAGCAGACCGATGGGCATAACGAGATTGTGCTGACCACCCATGACGGCATGAGCATCCGCTTCAACGAGAGTGAACTGCGCGACCAGGGCCGCGACACCCGCGGCGTGGGCGGCATCACGCTGTCCGATGAGGATCGCGTGATCGGCCTGGAGATCGTGGATCCCCGAGCCACGTTCCTGGTCTGCACCGAGAACGGCTACGGCAAGCGGACCGGGTTCGAGGAGTATCGCGTCCAGAAGCGAAGCGGCAAGGGATTGATGACGATCCGGACCTCGGATCGGAACGGGGCGATTATCGGGGCGCATGCCGTGCAGGAGGGCGATGCCCTCATGCTGATCACGGCCCAGGGCCAGATGATCCGCATGCCCGTCGCCGATGTCCGCACCATCAGCCGCGTCACCCAGGGTGTCCGCCTGATCAACCTCGATGCCGGCGACAAGCTGGTGGCGGCCACCACGGTGGAGCCGGAGGAAGATGAAGTGACTGGGGATGCCCCTGGTACTGAACAAACTACTGCATAAAGCGCGAAGCACAGGTGGGCGCCGACCTCCGGGCGGCGCTGGGAGCATGAAGTGACAGTGTAGTGACCGAACCGCGCCCGGAGGTCGCGGTCCACCTTGAGCGAAGCACAGTTTGAGAGACACCCAAGCGTTAAGGAAAACATGCGCACCTATCCTGGAAAACTGGGCCACTCAACTCCCGGATGGGTCCATTCAGGAGCCGTGTTTCACATCCGTATTCGTGCGGAAAGAAGCACTCCGGCGCCTTTAACCCATCCAGACCTGTCAGCCCGGCTCCTCGAGTCTGCCCGGAGTTACCACGAAGACACCAAATGGTTTGTCCATTTGTTCTTGATCATGCCCGACCACATCCATGCACTGCTTTCCTTCCCATTGGAGCCCGGGATGAGCAGAACCATCGGTGCCTGGAAAAGGTTCCATCAGCGGCAGAACGGTGTTCAGTGGCAGGACAATTACTTTGATCACCGGATCAGGGGTCAGTCTGAGTTGGACGAGAAATCAGCCTACATCAGAAGAAACCCGGTGGCTAAGGAGTTATGTGCCACGGAAGACGACTGGACGCTGGTTCTGGATCACAGGTCCTTCGCAGAGACTTAAGAAGCACCAAGTCGTCACAACCCTGAGCGCGGCACGGCTGAAGTTACACCCGAGCGTTCCCACAGGTGGGCGCCGATCT
>JBAXRC010000242.1:0-4264 GCA_037131415.1 bacterium
CTTGCTTTCCGCTTTTGCTCGCTACAAAAATTCCGCTTTTGAAAACTCCACGGCAGATTCTACTGCAATTGTTGACGATCCGGAAATCGAACGATATCATTCCGCCATGTCCATGTGCTTTGACCATACATACGACACCGCGTTGCTGATCGGCATTGCGATTACCTCATTGTTGGCAACCCTTTCAACGGGGGTAGTCTGGCTATTCAAGCGGCAGCTTCTTCGAAAAACAGAGGGACTGAAAACCCAGAACAAGGCGCTCAGAATGGCAGAGGAGCGCTACCAGCGTTTGTTCGAGATGGAGACGGACGCACACATCCTGACGGATAATGAATCCGGAAGGGTCCTCGAGGTCAACCCCGCCGCCATCGCCCTCTACGGCTACAGCCGCGAGGAATGGCTCGCGATGAGCCACACGGATGTGTCGGCGGAACCCGACAAGACCCGGCACGCCACCGTCAACGGGATAGCCCGTGTCCCCCTCCGCTGGCATCGCAAGAAGGATGGAACGGTTTTTCCCGTTGAAATCACCGCCTATCATTTCGAATGGCAGGGGAAGCCGGTCCACGAAGCCGCTATCCGCGATATTTCAGAGCGGAGAAAAACCGAGGCCGAGCTCCGCATGCTCATGACCGCCATTGCCCAGATTCCCGAAAGCGTGATGATGACGGACGCCCAGGGCCATATCCTGTATGTAAACCCGGCCTTCGAGCGCATCACTGGCTACAGCCGGGCCGAGGCGATCGGCAAAAATCCCCGTATCCTGAAAAGCGGCAGGCAAGACGCTCAGTTCTACCTGGACCTGTGGGCCACCCTGACCACGGGACAGGTTTGGCGGGGTCATTTCATCAACAAGAAGAAAGACGGAACCTGCTACACGGAGGACGCCGTCATCGCACCCGTCCGGAACGACTCAGGGGAAGTGGTCAACTACATCGCCATCAAGCGGGACATCACCCACGAGGTAGAGGTGGAAAACCAGTTGCGCCAGGCCCAGAAAATGGACAGCATCGGGCGGCTGGCAGGCGGGGTAGCCCATGATTTCAACAATATCCTGATGGCGATTATCGGAAACGCCGAACTGGCGCTCGAAGCCCTGCCCGCCGACAACTCAGTCAGGACGGATATCGAGGAGATCCTCCACAGCAGTGAACGGGCCGCCGCCCTGACCCGCCAGTTGCTCACCTTCGCGAGACACCAACAGGTCCACCCGCAGGTGTTGAAAATCAGTGAACTGATCCTGAACCTCAGCCGGATGATGCAACGCCTGATCGGAGAGAATATTTCACTGAAAACGGAAATAGCGACCGACCTGTGGTCGGTCAAGGCGGATCCCAGCCAGATTGAACAGGTGCTGGTAAATATGGTGATCAATTCCCGGGATGCCATGCCCGGGGGCGGCACCCTGACCATCCGGACCCTCAATATGACCTTCGACGTTTCCTCCGCAACCCGTTATCAGGAAATGCCGCCGGGCGAGTATGTGAAAATCCTGGTCCAGGACACCGGCACCGGTATCCCCGAAGACGTGAAGGAGCACATCTTTGAACCCTTCTTCACCACGAAAGCCAAGGGAAAGGGAACGGGAATCGGGCTGGCCACCTGCTTCGGCATCATCAAGAAAAACGGCGGGTATATCGGCTTTGACAGCGCGGTGGGGAAAGGCACCACCTTCCGAATCTGCTTCCCCCGCTGCAGGGAAGCACTGTCAAATCATCAGACGGAACCGCTCCGGAAGGAGTGGCGCGGCACGGAAACCATCCTTCTCGCGGAAGATGACAAGGCCCTGCGACAGGTGGTCAGTCGCGCCCTGGCGGCCAACGGTTACACGGTTCTGGAAGCGGTGAATGGCCGGGATGCGCTTGACGTGGCAGCGAATTACGCGGGGAATATCCAGCTCCTGCTGAGTGATGTGATCATGCCTGAAATGAACGGGCCGACTCTGCTGGATCACCTGATACAGACCCGTCCCGCCATTAAGGTGATCTTCCATTCAGGTTATATTGATGACGCCTTGGTGGGCGATTCCATGGCCAAGCATGGGGCCTTGTTTATCGAAAAACCCTTTTCCGTAGCGGCGCTCCTGTCAAAAATCAGCGAAGCCCTCAAATCGAAATAACCGCTACTACAACCCGATCGAACCGAATGGATTGGAATTGAACTGGGGCCGCGATGCCGGACGCGGACTTCGGTCTGGTCCTCGCCGATCCCCGGACGAGGCACCCGCCGGCCGACTCGAATTCCCGGTTCCCGGCCCCTTGGCACTCAAGGCAATGCGCTTGCGGGGAATGTCGATGTCAATCACCCAGACCTTGACCCGGTCCCCGGTCTGAACCACCTCGGCCGGATCCGTGATATACCGGTCGGACAGGGCGGAGACATGGACCAGCCCGTCCTGATGAACCCCGATATCGACAAAGGCGCCGAAGGCCGTGACGTTGGTGACAATCCCCATCAGCTCCATGCCCGGCTTCAAATCCTCCATCGTGTTCACGTCGTCGCGGAAACACGGCGCCTCGAACGTCTCGCGGGGATCCCGCCCGGGCTTCTTGAGTTCAGCGAGAATATCCTTCAGCGTGGGCTCACCGACCTCGGCGCTGACATAGCTCCGGAGGTCGATCTTCTCAACCATCTCCTTGTTCCCCACAAGAGCCTTGAGGCCGACCCCGAGGTCTTTGGCCATCTTCTCCACCAACGCATATCGCTCCGGATGCACCGCCGAGGCGTCCAGGGGATGATCCCCGCTGCGCAGCCGCAGGAATCCCGCCGCCTGCTCGAACGCCTTCGGCCCGAGACTGGGTACCTTGAGCAGACCCGCGCGGCTCGTGAAGGCCCCGGCCTTGTCGCGGTGCGCGACAATTTTTTTGGCCAAACTGTTGCCAATCCCCGACACCCGCGCCAGCAGGAAGGCGCTGGCCGTATTCAGTTCCACGCCCACATGGTTCACGCAACTGACGACCACGTCCTCCAGCTTCTGCGCCAGCAGCGGCTGGTGGACATCGTGCTGGTACTGCCCCACCCCGATGGACTTCGGATCCAGCTTCACCAGCTCGGCCAGCGGATCCTGCAAGCGGCGTCCGATCGAGATCGCGCCGCGCACCGTCAGGTCCAGGTCCGGAAACTCATCGCGGGCCACCTCGGAGGCGCTGTAGATACTGGCGCCGGACTCATTGACCTGGATCACCATGATATTCTTGATGTTGGCCTTCTTGAGCGTATCGCGGATGAAGCCTTCCGTCTCGCGCCCGGCCGTTCCGTTCCCGACGGCGATCGCCGCGGGCTGAACCTTGGCAATCAGCTTGGCCAGATCAATCCGTGCCTCCATCTCAGCGCGATCCCCCTGGCTGAGATACAGCGTGGTGTTGCCCAGGAATTTCCCCGTGCCGTCCAGCGCCGCCACCTTACAGCCCGTGCGAATGCCCGGATCCACCGCAATCACCGCCCGCCCGCCCAGCGGCGCCGCCAGCAAGAGGTTGCGCAGGTTTTTGGCGAAAATCTCCACCGCCGCGCGGTCGGCCTTCATTTTGAGATCCACGGACACATCCGTCTCGACGCCCGGCGAAATGAGCCGCTTATAACTGTCCTCGATCGCCGCCCTCAGGTGCGCCGCATAAGGAGACCGCTCGTTCAACTTCATGATCTCGCCAATCCGCTTCATGATCGGATCGGCCTCCACCACAAAGGACCGCTTCAGCACGCCCTCGTTTTCCCCCCGCCGGATGGCGAGATAGCGGTGCGACGGGATATCGGCGGCCTTCTCCTTGAATTCGTAATACTGCTCGAACTTGGTCGGCGACTGGGTGGCCTCCTTGACCGCCTCGGACACAATGAACCCGTTGGCCGCGAAGGACTGGCGGGCCAGGGCCCGGATGTCGGCATTCTCCGAAATCAGTTCCGCCACGATGTCACGGGCGCCGGACAGGGCCTCATCGGCCGATTCCACTTTCTTTTCCGCATTAATGAAGGCCTTGGCGGCATCGTCCGGACTGCCTGCGGCCGGCTGCTGGAGGATCAGTGCCGCAAGGGATTCCAACCCCTTTTCGCGGGCGATCATGGCGCGGGTGCGCCGTTTCGGCTTGTAGGGTAGATAGAGGTCTTCCAGCGTGTTCTTGGTGGTGCAGGCAAGAATTTTGGATTTCAGCTCGTCCGTCAGCTTCCCCTGCTCCTCGATCGAGTTCAGGATGGTCGTGCGGCGCTCTTCCAGATCCTTGTAGTAGTCCAGCCGCTCCTGGATCTTGCCGATCTGGACTTCATCCAGGTTACC
>JBAXRC010000243.1:0-4237 GCA_037131415.1 bacterium
TCGTGATCTTGCGATTCGCCGGAATGATGATCTCGCCGGAATCGATGTTGACGACATCCAGGGGAATTTTCTCGCCCAGAAGGATGTTGCTCAACGCCTCGGTCAGCTGATCCACAAGCTCCTGCTTCTTGGACTGCTGCTCCGACGCGACGTTCTTGGCCTGGCGTTTCCGCTCGGCCGGCGTCATCTTCTCACGGGCAATGTCTTTGTGAGCAGAGACCTTGACATCCATGACGATGCCGTAGGTTCCGCTCGGAACAGTCAGCGAAGTGTCACGCACATCGGCAGCCTTCTCACCAAAAATGGCCCTCAACAGACGCTTCTCGGGAGCCAGTTCAGTCTCGCTCTTGGGAGTGATCTTGCCGACGAGAATGTCGTCAGGCCTGACCTCCGCACCTACGCGGATCACCCCGTCTGTACCGAGATTGCGAAGAGCTTCCTCGCCAACGTTCGGAATGTCACGGGTGATTTCCTCCGGACCAAGCTTGGTGTCGCGGGCGCCGACTTCGAATTCCTGAATATGAACTGAGGTAAATACATCATCACGCACCACGCGCTCACTGATCAGAATGGCGTCCTCGAAGTTGCATCCGCACCAGGGCATGAACGCCACAAGCACGTTACGTCCAATAGACAGTTCGCCAGCAGCGGTCGCTGGACCATCCGCCAGGACATCACCAGTCCGGATCTTCTGCCCCACCTTGACCGATGGCTTCTGGTTTACACAGGTGCCGGCATTCGAACGCATGAACTTGTTCAGGACATATGTTCGCTCGTTATCCTTTTTCTTGCCGGGGGCCTTGTCGTTCGTGACAACAACCTTATTGGCGGAAACATAAGTAACTACACCAGGCTCCACAGCCAGCATAAGTACTCCGGAATCGCGGGCAATACGCCCTTCGAGGCCGGTGGCCACGAACGGACGCTCGGTCTCCAGCAAGGGGACGGCCTGACGCATCATGTTCGAGCCCATCAGGGCGCGATTGGCATCGTCATGTTCAAGGAACGGAATCAACCCGGCCGCCACGGACACCACCTGCTTGGGTGACACGTCCATGTAGTCGACCTTCTCCTTTGAAACTTCGAGAAATTCGCCACGGTTGCGAACCGCAATGACTTCACGGGACATGCGTCCACGGGCATCCAGCGGAGTGTTAGCCTGGGCAATGATGAACTTCTCTTCGCGATCAGCGCTGAGATACTCGACATTGTCGGTCACGGTTCCGTTGTTCACTTTTCGGTACGGGGTCTCGATGAACCCGTATTCGTTGATGCGGGCATAAATGCCAAGCGAAGAAATCAATCCGATGTTCGGCCCTTCCGGGGTCTCGATCGGACAGATACGGCCATAATGGCTGCTATGGACGTCACGAACCTCGAAACCGGCACGTTCGCGACTCAACCCGCCCGGGCCCAACGCGCTGAGACGGCGCTTATGCGCCAACTCGGAAAGCGGGTTGGTCTGGTCCATGAACTGGCTCAGCTGACTTCGCCCGAAGAAATCCTTCACCACGGCGGACAAGGTCTTCGGATTCACAAGCCGCTGCGGAGTCAGGGTTCCGGTATTCGGATCAAACAGGGTCATGCGCTCCCGAACCAGCCGCTCAGCACGGGCCAATCCGACGCGACATTGATTCTCGATCAGTTCGCCAATGGTACGCAGGCGACGACTTCCGAGATGATCGATGTCATCTACCATGCCTTGCCCGTTACGAATGCTGATCAGGTAGCGGATAGCGGCAATGAGGTCGCTGCCATCAGGACTCAGGGTGCGGACTCGCTCCTCTTCGGTCACCGTGATGAAAGCCTCGCGCTCCTTGGCTTCCTTCCGGTCGAGGATGGTCTTGATCAAACCTTCCGCATCATGAATCTCGGTATCGAGTTTCTGATTAATCTTGTAACGCCCGACGCGCCCAAGATCATAACGGCGCACATCAAAAAACAACCGCTTCAGGAGCTGGCGGGCATTTGAAACCGTGGCGGGATCCCCCGGTCGCAACCTCATATAGATGTCCTTGAGGGCGTCATCCATCGAGTGGGTTGGATCTTCCTTGATGCTCTTCAGCATGATGCCGGAATCCCAGGAAACATCGACTATCTCGACTTCCTTGAACCCGGCCGCCTTCATTTGCGACAAGACATTTTCAGACAGGGGCTCATACCGGCGAGCGAGCACGGTCTGCGAATCCACGTCGATGACGTCGTCTCGGAAAACGAGGGTCGCCAGCTTTTCCGCAGAAATGGTTTCGGACATTTTCAGCTTGCGGAACGTATAGAACAATCCCAACAAGTCGCTGTCGCTCCCGTAACCCAGGGCGCGGAGGAACGTTGTGGCAAGGAATTTCCGGCGTCGATGGCGGCGATCCATATAAATCCAGAGCAGGTCGGACGCGTCAAACTGAACTTCCACCCACGATCCCCGGTCAGGAATGATGCGGAAGGAGTACAGCATATTACCACTCGAATGGACGGACTGCTCAAAGCAGATGCCCGGGGACCGGTGAAGCTGACTGACAATCACCCGCTCAGCGCCATTGATGACGAATGAGCCCTGCGCAGTCATGAGTGGAATTTCACCCATGTAGACAGTTTCCTCGCGAACCTCTTCCCCATCCTTCAACCGGAACGTCACATGCAATGTGCCAGCAAAAGTCTGCCCCTCACGGAGAACCTCGAAGGGATCCGCCTTGGGGAGCGAGAACTCGTACTTCACGAAGTCCAGCACATAACGCCCGTCATAGCTCTCAATGGGGAAAACCTCCTTGAACACCGCCTGAAGGCCCACATTCTTGCGACCGCCAGGAACGATATCGAGTTGGAGGAAATCCTTATAAGACGCCGTCTGAATTTCAATCAGATTCGGCGGCTCGATAACCTCAACCAGTTTTCCGAAGTTCGTACGCTCAACCATTCCGTCACCTGTATCACCGGGTTTTCCAGGACACCAACACCGCGGCCATAGAGCCGCCCGTCGCACCACACCGCTCTCCCCAGAAAGGGAACTAGAGCTTTACTTGATCTCGACGGTCGCGCCAGCCTTCTCCAAGACTTCCTTGATCTTGGCGGCTTCGTCCTTGGTAACGCCTTCCTTGACAGTCTTCGGGGCGCCTTCAACCAGATCCTTGGATTCCTTGAGACCCAGACCCGTGATGCCTCGAATTTCCTTGATGACGCCGATCTTGTTACCGCCCGCACCGGCAAGAACCACGGTGAATTCCGTCTTCTCAGCCGCCGCCGCCGCAGGAGCCGCCGCAGGACCCGCCGCCATCATGGCCATAGGAGCCGATGCCGACACGCCCAAGCGCTGTTCCAAGCCCTTGACCAGCTGCGAGAGCTCCAGCACGGTCATGCCCTCGATCGCCTTCACAATTTCTTCCATCTTACCTTCCAACTTGATTTCCTCAGACATGGTATTCTCCCTTTTCTTGAATCAAACATTCAAACAAACATCACTTCGTTGCGTTCTTCTTGTCCTCGACTGCCTTCAACACATACACAATGGTGGACACCTTCTGCTTCAACACGCCAACCAGACGTGAAAGCGGCGCCGCCACAGTGCCAACCACCTGGCCCAACAACACCTCGCGGGGAGGCAGCTCTGCCAGCTCATTCACCTGAGCAGCGGTGAGAATCATGTCACCCATGACCCCCGCCTTCACAACGGGCAACCCGCCGGTACTGCTGAACTGTTTGAGGGTTTTGGCGGCCTGGACGACATCGGTCCCGGTCACGATGGCGGACTGCCCCTTGAGGGAGGCATCCAGCCCTGTCCACGTTTTGTCACGCGTGACCAGGCGAAGGAAGCGGTTTTTAACAACCTGCATCCGGGCACCCGATTTTCGGAGTTGACGGCGCAGATCCGAGAACTGCTCCACCTTCATACCGCGGTAATCCGCCACCAGCACGAAGGACGAATCCTTCACGTGGCCGCTGATTTCCTCAAAAATTGCTTTCTTTTCCGGTCTCATGGCACAGCCTTTTGTTAATCTCGCACATCAACACGGAGGCCAACCCCCATCGTGGAGCTGAACGTGCAGCGTTTAATGAATATACCCTTGGCCGCAGCCGGGCGCGCCGCCCGGATTGCCGCGATCACGGCGTTTACATTTTCCTGAAGTTTGGTCTCATCGAAAGAGAGTTTTCCAAACGGAACCTGAACGTTTCCGTTCCGATCCATGCGGTACTCCACGCGTCCGGCCTTGCTGTCACGCACCGCAGAAGCGGTATCGTCCGTGAC
>JBAXRC010000244.1:0-4227 GCA_037131415.1 bacterium
CCTTCATGCATGTTGGCGCCAATTATACCCGCATGAAATCACTCGTGGTGTTGCCCGATGAATATGCGAACCGGTTGAAGAACTACGATCTATATCCCGAGGAGCGGGATACGTCCGACGAGTATGTGTCGCCCTTCGACCAGTTTATGAAGGGCTTTGTCTTCAGTTTCTTCAATATGGACGATATCGGGAAATCGAAAGGCCCCACGCGTGACATGGAGGGTCAGCCAGATTTTCTATTCAACTTCAACCTGGGATATGACATTGAGAAATGGGGAACCTCCATCAACTGGTTCTATAACATTCGCGGCGACATGCTGAAGACCGGCGCGGCAGTGGCGGATTACGCCATCCCCGATGTATACACCAAGAAACTGGCAACGGTTAACCTGGGTCTGACCCAGAAGCTTACCAAGACTGTAAGTTGCACGATTGGCGCGCAGAACCTCCTTGATCAGGAGATCCGGGAGGTTTATCGGCTTCCGGACGGCAAGGAGATACCCAGGCGAAGCTACCGCGAGGGAATTCGCTACACCTTCAGTATTTCAGGATCCTGGTAATTCAATGAACAAGGACAGCATAAAAAAAAGACTGAAGTGGCGCTGGGCATGGGCGCTGATCTTGGCGCTTTTTGTCATGCCTGTCGCGGAAGCGGCGGAGCCCGGTCCAGGGGATTCCGGAACCGCCCAGTCACCTGTCGTAGCCACGGGTGCCCCGGCGCCGGGCTGGTGGGGTGAAATGGCGCGGCAGCCATGGGTGAAACGGTTGGCCCGCATGTGGACCGGTGAGGAGCCGGATGATACCGGTAGCGCGGTGATCGGCGGGCGCATGGGCGCTTTTCTGGATCTGGTTGAACAGGGCAACCTGTTTGATATATTCCGGAAAGGGGGGCCGATCATGTGGCCCCTGTTTTGCGCCTCGCTTTTGTCCCTGGGCACCGTCCTGGAGCGGGCCGGGTTCTTCGCCTTGGAACGCTTCCGCAGAAATGCCGCCGAGCAACGGAAGTTCATGGCGGCGCTCGGCGAGGGACATCTCGAGCAGGCTGAAGCGATCGGTGCCGGCAGTCGCTTTTATGTGGTGCGAGTGCTCGGCTACGCGCTATCTCATCAGGGCTCCGCCCAGGAAGGGGCAATCCAATATGCCAAGGAGCGGGAATTGCACCGGTATCGACGCGGCATTCCCATGCTGGACACGGTAATCACCCTGGCTCCGCTACTCGGGTTGTTGGGCACGGTGACGGGTATGATGGCGTCGTTTTCGCTGATCGGTGGCGAACTGAGCGCCCCGGGTGCGATCACGGGCGGGATTGCCGAGGCTTTGATCGCCACCGCGTTCGGCCTGGGCATTGCGATAACCAGCTTGATTCCCTTCAATTTAATGAACCAGAAACTGGAGACCGCCACCCAGGAGATTGAGGAAGCGGCCAGCGCGATGATGACCCTTCTGGCAGGGCGGATGAATCCCCCTCACGGAAAAGGAGGCGTCGCATGATCGGGCGAGTACTAGGATTCATTTTCGGCATCTCGATTCTTGCTGGTGTGTTGCTGTTTGGGGGCCTGCTCATGCCCCAGGGCAAAAAAAACGCCCACATTAAGAACGTTGAATTGCTTTCTGGGGACATGGAAAAGGAAGATAAGAAGGTGGAGCAGCCGCCGCCGGAAAAACCACCTGAGGAACTGCAAGCCCAGAAAGACCAGCCGCCTGAGATCAGCGAGGTTACAGCCGCTCCCCAGATGTCCGATAATACCCCGGCGCTGGATGCCGCCAGTTTGAGTTCCATCATGTCGGCGCTGAATCCCGGGAGTGGCGGTGGCGAATTCGGGGCGTCTGTTTCCCTGGCCTCCGGTGGTCGCATTGGGGGAACCGGCAAGGCCGGGAGCCAGGCAAATGAAAGCTTGGACAAGGCCTTTGGCATGGACGATATCGATCAGAAACCACGGGCCATTGTCCAAACGCCACCGGCGTATCCGGCCGAGTTGCGGGGCAAGAAGATGGGCGGCGTTGTGCAGGTTGCCTTTGTCGTGACGGCAACGGGTCAAGTGGCCAATCCGCGCGTGGAGAATGCCACCCATCCGGCCTTTGGGGCACCTGCCCTGGCTGCTGTGCGGCAGTGGAGGTTCGAGCCCGCCGTCAGGGGTGGGACAAGGGTGAAATGCCGGATGCGGGTTCCGATTAGATTTCAGGCGGGGTAGACCATGAAGATCATCAAACACCATAATTGGCTTGGCCTGACCGTTGCCCTGTGGGGCGCGGCCACGCTTTCAGTGCGGGGAGTTCCGTCAACGGCAACGAACGCGGCGTCCCCCTCCGCCGCGATTGCGGCCTTGTGGAAGGATCCCGTGTTCCAGAAACAATTCGTCGGGAGCTACGGGATCTCGGCGGAACTCGAGCCGCGGGTGACCCCGGAGGAAGTGGCGCTTCTGGAGCGTCTCCGCCCGTTGATGGGGACAAATCTGCGCGCGGCGGCTAAGTTACTGGAGAGTGAAATCAAGCCGAACTCCTCGGCGATTCTTGATTTCAACCTGGGCAGTATCTATTTCCAGCAGGACATGATGGACAAGGCGTCGCGGCGGTATCGCCGTGCCGTGGAGAAGTTTCCCTCCTTCCGCCGGGCGTACCGCAACCTCGGCATGATCCAGGTCCGCGACGGGAAATACGACGAGGCCATTGCGAGTTTCACCCGGATGATTGAATTGGGTGGCGGCGACGCCTATTCCTACGGTCTTCTGGCCTTCGCTTATGCGGCAAAGGATGACTATCTGGCAGCCGAAGCGGCGTATCGTAATGCTCTGCTGCTCCAACCCGACAACACGGAGTGGCGACTGGGACTGACCCGGTGTGTCTTCAAGCAGCAGAAGTTCGAGGATGCCGTCTCGCTTCTCGACGTGCTGATCCAGCACTATCCGGAGAAGCCGGAATTCTGGCTCCTGCAGGCCAATGCCTATCTGGGTCTTAAAAAGCCCCTGAAGGCGGCGGTCAATCTGGAATGCCTGGACCGCATGCAGAAAGCCACGCCTGAAAACATGGTTCTGCTGGGGGACTTGTATCTGGGCGAGGATTTGGCGGATCTGGCGGCACAAGCCTACGGGTTGGCCCTGTCGGGGGAGCCCGCCTTGCCGACGGCTCGTGTGATCCGGTGCGCCCAACAGCTGGCAGCCAAGGGCGCCTTCGGGCAGGCGCGGTTCGTCAATGCCCGTCTCCGTGTCACGCGTGAGAAAACGCTGGAGCCCGCAGACCGGTCACAATTGGCAAAGCTCGATGCGCGCATCGCCCTGGCGCGGGGGGATGAGGGACCCGAGCTGGTGCGGGCGTTGGAGGAGACCCTCAAGTTGAACCCCTTGGATGGCGACGCCCTGATGCTGATGGCCCAATATTTTTCACGCAAAAATGAATCGGAGCGAGCAGTCCTGAATTATGAACGAGCGGCCGAAATCCCGGAGTTTGAGGTGCAGGCCCGGACACGGCACGCGCAGTTGCTGGTCAGCCTGGGCCGGTTCAACGATGCTCTGCCCCTGCTCCGGCGGGTGCAGGAAGTGAAACCGCGCGAGGAGATTGCCCGTTACCTCGAGCAAATCGAACGTATTGCAAGGAGTAAACGATGACGTCAAAGAGAGCTTTGATTATGGCGGCCTTGTGCGGCTCCTCCCTTTGGGCGGCGGCTGGCGCACCATCGGGTGCGGGAGCGCCTTACGAGGGTCCGGCGTTGGCGGAGACCCGGCTGGTTCTCGATAAGTGGATCGAGACGCAGCAGGTCATCGCCCGGGAACGCAAGGATTGGCAGCAGGGCAAGGATATGCTGGAGTCGCGCCTGGAACTGGCGCGCAAGGAGGCCGCGACCATTGACGAAAAGCTCAAGCAGGTCGAGGCGGCCTCGGCGGTTTCGGCCAAACAGCGGTCGGCACTCCAGGCGGATATCGCAAAACTCAAACAGTCCTCGGAACGTCTGTCATCCGCCGCCTACCGTTTGGAGGCCAACATCAGGCTGTCGTTCCCGATGCTGCCTGATCCCGTGCAGACCAAACTCAAGCCGCTGTATGACCGCATCCCCATTCACGGCGCCACGACCAAGGTGACCGCTGCGGAGCGGTTTCAGAACGTGTTGGGCATTCTCAGCGAAGCGATGAAGGCCAACAACGAAATTCCCGTGGTGTTTGAGGTCCGTACCCTTTCCAACGGGAAACCGGCCGAAGTCCGCGTGCTTTATGTGGGGTTGGGGCAGGCCTATTA
>JBAXRC010000245.1:0-4221 GCA_037131415.1 bacterium
GGATTAAGTGTCCGGCCAAAATCGGATTGGGTGGCCGATTTGGCCGGAATACGCAACTACAGTGAAATTGTGCCACAAACAATAAAACCGGATCAACTTCGGGCATGGAGGAAACTTTCCTTAAGCGCCAGTTTGACTTGATCCTCAGACCAGTCGGGATGAAATTGCCGGAATGCCGCCTCTTTAATGCGGCGCGCAGACCGGCATAATTGGAGAAATGCCTCTAAACGTTGATCCGGGGACATTTTTTGCAGAATTTCAATCTGATCGTCATTCGTTTCCATAACACCTCATCGGTAGAGAGGAGTATGAAACCCTTCGCCCTGTTGCTCAAGCTGAAAGATTTCTTCACCGGGACGGGAACATGAAACTCGACAATGTTCCTGTCCCTGTCGGCACTACCACGACCGGCTTTTGATATCGCATTTTGCGATGTCAAACCGGAAAACTCTTCGCGCGTGAGTTGAATCACTGACCGACCACACCAACGGCAATGTCAGACTTGTATTGGAACTGGTCATGGACGCCGTGAAGGTCAATTTGGGAAGCTTGATCATAGCCACGGCTATTGGTAGAGTTTCGTGCATGAGAACCCACGAGGACATCGACCAACTCAGCCTTGCGCTTGCACGATCTGTTGTCGCGCATATTGATGCGGATCCGGAGCACAAGGGATTGCTCAAAGCCAGGGTCAATTGCGAACATTGGAGTGGAACGCAATCAACGCCTGTGCTTCGCGAATGGCAAGCCCTTCTTGCCCGCGACTGGCCCATGATCCGGGCCGTTCTCCTGGATGAGGGGCAGGAAGGCCGACGATTACGCCAAAGCAGCCCTTTTTGTGGTATCCTCTCGACCCGGGAGCGGTGGGAAATCTATCGCCGTTTTCATCATGAACCGAAAGCAGCTTGAACATCTTGTACGGGCTAGCGGAAGCATTTCAGGATGCCGCGATGTTGTGATTATTGGGAGCCAGGCTCTTTTAGGGGCATGCCCCGATGCTCCTCCTGAGATACTAACCTCAATGGAGGCCGACCTTTATCCTGCTGATGATCCCGGGAAAGCGGAACTTATTGACGGATGCATTGGCGAATTGTCCCCGTTCCATGAGACTTTCGGATATTATGCGCATGGTGTTGGTCCAGAGACGGCAACGTTGCCGTCAGGATGGAAGGGACGTCTGGTTCAGGTGGAGAATGAAAATACCGGTGGCACAACGGGGTGGTGCCTTGCCCCGGTAGATTTAGCAATCAGCAAACTTCTGGCCGGGCGACCCAAAGATATTGAATTTGTCCGCCAAATAATTCGCATTGGCATCGTTACCGAGAATACGCTCCAGGGGGTGCTGAATGAACTCACACCGGATAACGCCACTCACGCCCGTCACAGTCTACGATCTGCCCTTTCCGACAACACCTCGCGCTGAGTAGTCAAACAAGGTCTGTCCCCGTTCCGCTTCAGGAGATTCGTGTAACTCGACAATGATCCTGTCCCTGTCGGCCTATCCCTGTCGGCCTATCCCTGTCGGCCTAGTGAATCACGACCGCGATCCCGCTATTGTCGCCTTGATCGCGAACGGTGATGGTATTGTTGCCGGCCAGACTCTTCCCTTCATAAATGGCCGTCACCCCGCCACTGGCGCGAATGGTGCCACGAGCCGGATCACTAACCGACCACACCAACGGCAACGCAAGACTCGAATTGGAACTGGTCATGGACGCCGTGAAGGGCAATGTCGCCCAATCATTCGTCACCGTCACACTCGCCGGACTGATCGTAATAACATTATCAGTGGATTGTGTCGATTCGCACCCCACCATCGCAATCCCCGTCATCACCAATACCACCAACCCTGCCAAAAACCACGTGCTTCCTGTTTTCATTGTCAGTCTCCTTTTATCATCATGCGGTTAAGCTGAATTCATTCCTTCTATTGCCATGACATAAACATATACAAACTGGGCGGAAATGAGGGAGGCGCCTCTGATGCAAAGCGCTGGTCAAATTTATAATTCTTATGAAACCCCTGAAAAGATGTCCCACTATGCGAAACCAATCCCCGTACATATTGGCTCAGACCTCCATACAGGTTGATAAACTTGTTGCCGATAACCGTTGCGTTGGCATCGGCACTAAACCCGGTTGAACTGGTTCCGGTAATCATAATCGACGCGTGAATATTGATCGAGTTCGTGCCTTTGACATTCACTCCGTCTACCGCCATCAGTCCCAGCATGTCGTTGACATTAGCATAATTAAACGTGTTCGTATTCCAGGGATCAGGGTTGGCGCCAGAGGCGGATTCATATACCAAATTGCTCATAATATTGATTGAATGCCTCGACGCAAGGGTCACATTGCCATTTACAATTCCCTGCACATTGACATTCCCATCAACATAAATGGTGCCATTCGGGGAAGATAACAGGGTGCTGTTTGTCACCACCACATGAGTGGACATATTTGAATAAACAAAGGAGCCATTCGATTTGAAAACAAAATCATAATTGGCGGCTGCCCCCCCCTCCAAGTCCAGTCCTCCTAACTGGGATTGCGTCTGGATGTCAGTAACGTGATCACCAAATTGGCCCTGAATATCGAGCGGAGGGGCATTCAGTGTAAGTCCGCCCTGCCAGACCGCACTTATTTGAGCGGCTGTTGGCGTCCAGCCATTGTAAAATACACTGCTGGCTCCAGAACTTACCAGTTGCTTAAAAATTGGCCCCGGGGTGCCCATAATGCTCAACTGGTCATCGGTATAAACCGGGCCATCCAGTGTGTCACCGGATAAAAAGTTGATGCCATTCTCGTCATGGGACGCATGCATGTAACCCGCATAGTTCAACAGCCAAGCCCTGACCGAAAGCGTACGCGTACTCCCCCCTTGGGACTGCCCCACCGACGTGATGACATATTTCTGAAGAGTATGACTTGAATTGACCCATCCCCCGGTGGTGTCGTCCAGAATACTCACCATGTAGCTCGCCCTACTGGTCGCTCCTGTAAGCACATTGTTGCCCAAAAGGACGCCGGTTCCAACCGGTTTTGGAATTACCGCAAACCTTTTTCGTTTCATTTGCCCAATGGTCTTGGCCTTTTCAATCCCCGCTTCTGCGGCCCAGAACGCATTCGCGTCATTCAAGGCATATGAAACCTCAATGCCGGACCCGGTACCCAACTTCATCAATCCTGCGCCAAGCCCGCCCATCACCAAAACCAACACCATCACTAACACCAGCACTCCGCCGGCCTTATTATGTGTTCTGGCATACATGGTTTAGTTCCTCAAGAATATACTTAATGGCATATCAAGAGTTTCATTCCCCTCCACCAAACCCAGCGAAACGGAAACGATGGCTTTATCAACGGATGTGTTTGTTCTCACACATGAGAACGTTACCACTCGATTAGCAATCAAGGTTGATGCACCCCACAATAAATTTGAACCAGACTTGGAAAAAACTTGCGTGGCACCATTGGTCATCACAAGCGTCAAGGTACTCGCGCTCCAGGTCGCATTGCTGGCTCCGCGCCCAATCCGGTCCATCGTCCGCATGGCTACATCCGCATCAGCCTGCATGGCGGACTCGGCTTGCAATCGTATCCAACCTTTATATCCATAAATCAACACAGCACTGAATACAAGCGCCAGCACGGCGGCGGAAAGCATCCCTGCCATTAATTCCACAACCGTAAAACCACTATTCTTATGGCTTTTCATACTGACCATCAATATGAACCCAATATCGTTTGCATTACGACCAAGGCTCCCGCCCGTCCCGGAGACGCCACCGAAACGGTCACTTGCGCACAGTCATACGAGACGCTTCCGCCATCCGCATCAATATAGTTAAGGGCACACGTCACTGGCATCACCACCCCATTATTGGTGACATTGCCGGTGGTCACACTCGTTGAGCCTGCAGACCAATTGCACAGACCAATACGGGTGACATAATTCGTAACACCGGTTCGTGGATTGGGCATTTTATTCGTAATCGTTCCCCATGCCGTCCCGCGCATTTCCTCCAAATATCGATTCGCCGTTGCCAGGGCCGATAAACGATTTCGTTGAACAGTAATGGCCGAATCCGCTTGGATTAAATAGGCTGCCCCGGCAATGGCGATAATCGCAAGAATGACGATGCTCACCATGACTTCGATCAGGGTAGAGCCGGATTTCACATCCCACCCCCGCCCTTATACAGGCGCACCGTCTCCCGC
>JBAXRC010000246.1:0-4215 GCA_037131415.1 bacterium
GGTCTTGACATAGGAGGCGTACACGGAGGGCATCCGGAAGACCCCGGGCTGCGAACTTTCGCCGCTCGAGCAGTCGCGGAAAACTTCAATCATCGCATCGATGGCTTCGCCATCCAGAAGGATGGTTCGTCCGGCCCTGTCGATGAATGAATCGCCCTTGAGCAGGGCGCGCTGTATTTCGGACGGGGTCAGGCGGTTCCCGGCGCCGTCCTCAAATTCAAAGCCCACTTCAAACCAGCCCGCCTGGTCGTTCTGCGAGGTGATGCGGACAATCGGCGTGGCGAATTCAGCGCCCTCCATGAAGCCGCCAACCCGTCCTTCCATTTCCACCCGCCAGCCCTTCCGGCGCAGGGCGGGGACATGGCTTCCCAGGAAATTGAGCACTTCCCGGCAACCCACCACGGAAGTAAGGCTATCGCCGGTTTCCCCGCTGAACCCGTAGCGGACAAGATGGGCGAGTCCGTTTTTCTCGGCTTCAGGATTTCGGACCATGTACCGCATGAAGTCCGAGGGGTCAGGAATGGCGAAGTGCCCTTTAGGGTCGTTGCGCCCAGCCACCAGGCTGAATCCGTTGTACTCGGCGTAGAGCGTCCCGGCCAGGGAAGCGGGGCTGCCCCGGATCACAAACCGGAACTTGGGTTGCCCGGGCTCGATGGTGAAAAGATCCGGCGACAGGTCGCTTTCCACCCGCATGAATCCGGCGAGGATGGGCAGTTCCGCCTTCATGAAGCGGGGCACCGATTCGCGCGGGATGATGACCGGCTCGGTGTAGATGGACCGGATGGGATCGGGGAGGATTTGCTCCAGGGGCCAGAAATGGTGGGCGCCGAAAACCCAGCCATGCCGCCCGGAAACGACATACAGGGGGATCTCTGTTGCCGCCTTGAAGGGGATTTCGGTGTGGATCATCAGGATCAATTCACCATTGTCACGGTCGAGGTCCAGGTTCAGGTAGGAGACCAGCCGGGTGGCCGTGATCGTGATCGGCGCCGGATTCCCCTCCTCCAGGAGCTGCTGCCCCTGGAGGAGTTGCAACAGCGACACGAAATCCTGAGGTCGCAAATTGATCTCGCTCGCGGCGGGGCCCTCGCAGATGTCCTCGAGTACAAACAGGACGGACTCGTCCTTCTGGTTCAGGCCGAGGGTCATATGGGGCGGGATTTTGTCGAGGGGGATCTCCTGGTCGCCGATGATGGCCGAGCTCCGGATCGGAATCCGGTGGTTGGCGCAATCCTGGCGCCAGCCGGATTTCAGGGTCAGCTGGATATGGGCCTCGGTGCTTCCGGGGGTTCCGGTTCGGGCGCGTTTGACATAGGCGGCCTCGTTGAATTTGGCAATGCGTTCGGCACGCTTCAACTCCTCCTGCCGTTTGGCCTCGATTTCGGGATTGTTGTTCCGCCGGATCAGCTCCAGGCAGAGCGCGACCACATGGCAGCAGATGATTCCCCGTTCCTTGCTGTCCCGGCAGGGACAGTGGTTCTGGGCCGATCCGTCCTGGAGAATGCGGACCGATGTCTTGAGCGGGCGGTTGCTCCAGAGGATCGTTCCATTGATGAATGGCGGTTCATAGACCACATCCTGGACCAGGCCACGATCCATCTGAGTCTTGGCGTCCTGGAAAACCCGGTGGCCGGCCCAGTTGATCAGGATCTGATGGCTGATGGGAGGTTTGCTCATGGCAGGGTCAGGCAGAGGGAGGTCCATTCGCCGAGCTGGAGCGATTCGATGACGGTCATGCCGCGGGCTTCAAAGGCCGTGCGGACATCCGCCGCCTGAGGATTGAGGATGCCCGACAGCACGAGGCGGGCGCGCGGGGAGGGACACAGGATGCCTATCAGGGTGTCAACATGGTCAATAAGCACAGGGGCCAGGATGTTGGCTACTACAACGTCATGGGAATGGTTCAGGCCGGTCGCCGACAGGTCGGCTGCCATGAAGCGGATCTGGTCCGCCACGCCGTTGAGCCCGGCATTTTCCCTCGCGATCCGGACGGCATCCGGATCGTTATCGATGGCCACCACGTTCCGGAATCCCAGTCTGACGGCGGCAATGGCCAGGATTCCCGAACCACAACCGATGTCGGCGAGGCTCAAACCCGGTGTCCGGGCGAGGCGGTCCATAATCTGCAGACAACCCCGGGTGGTGCCATGCTGGCCGGTGCCGAAGCTCATGCCGGGATCCAATTCGACAATGAATTCTCCGGGTGCGGCCTGGCAGGATTCCCAGGACGGCTTTATCCAGATGCGGTCCGACACTCTTTCCGCATGGAAGAATTTTTTCCAGGCTTCCGACCAGTCCTCGGTGGGGAGTTCCCGCACGGTGGCGGAGAGGGTGTCACCCTGCCGGTGCGGTTCCAGAAAAGCGCTCATGGCCTGGCAACGGTGATGCGCCTCGGCTTCCGTGGCGCAAAAATACTCGATAATGGCCAGATCCCTGTCGGCATCAAACCAGGAGGTGCACTGGTCGTCTCCGCCTTCAAGAGAATAGTCGTCGTAGAGCTCCGCCACCCGGCCGGTTGTTTCCAGCCGGGCTGTGAAGAGCGGGGGATGGGAATTATGGGAATACGGGGAGGGGGACATGGGAATAAGGGGAGAAACGTTACTCTGATGAGGGTTTGCGGGAGTGGCTGAATTTGGAGCGGTCATAGGGTTGGGAAACTACGGCGCCGGCCGGGCCGAGGACGGCGCGGGTCTGGCCGACCCGGGCCAGGACGGCATCGGTGGTGCGGAAATGGCACTTGGCGGTTTCCAGCAGGATCTGGGGGGAACGCTTGTTGATGAGCTCCACGGCGGCCAATTGCACCAGGTCCGAGGCGCCCTTGGGTAGCTTGACGCCCTGTTCATCCCCGATACGCTTGATGCCCAGAACAAACGCCTCGCGGGCAAGGATCGAGGCGGCCGCAACGGCGAGATCCGCTTCAGCACGATGCTGCTGGATGAGCTCGATCTTCCGGCCCTTGTGCATGAGCGCGCGCTGGACTTGCTCCTTGCTGCCGAACTGGTCCGAGATGGCGCGGGGGCAGGTGGGTACGATGTCCAGCATGTTCTCGATGGCGCGAGCATGCCCCCAGGCCAGCATCGCGTTCACGCTCCGCATTTTTGAATACAGCTGGTTGTATTTTCCGGGGCTGATCTGGATGAGGGTGAACCGGTTGCCGAGGATCTTTCGGATTTCCCGGGCGATCTCGATGATGCGCTTGTCGCTGGTGATTTTCTTACTGTCGCGGACACCGACCTCGCGCATCTGTTCGGTGATGGTCTTGTCGGTATAGGCGCTGGCAATGACCATGGGGCCGAAGAAGTCACCCTTTCCGCTTTCGTCCACACCGATGTGCGGGGCAAGCGCCTCCGGGTTGATGATGTCCTCGTATCCCACCTGTGCCGAAAGCAGGACCAGCGGCTCAAGAGTGAAGGTGACGAAATCCTGAGCCCCCTTGCCTTGGACGACGGCCTTCCCTGACTGGTAGAGCACAATCCGGCAGTGGTCGCCATCAGCGGCGATGATGGAATAGGGGACGGCGGCCTTCTTGAAGTTACCCCCCTCCAGGATAAGGATCAGGGCGGCCTGCTGTGTCTCAGACAACTCAAATGTAAACGAATTACGGTTTTCCATAAACGTTTAGTTATAGCACATTCGGGCAAAGTGGCAAAAGGAAACTGTGCTTGGCGTGCTTTCTATTAGTGGGACTCAACGATTGCTAATTATTGTGCCGCAGATTGGGTTAACGGTAAGGGGGCAGTTACAGGGGGGGGCGGCCCCGTGGCCTTGTGCCACGGGGCCGCAAAAATGTTCGGTTCCCGCCACGCAAGGTGGCGGGGCACCCCCTATCACTGACCCATTACGGGTGACGAAAAAGTGCTGTTGACGAGGGAGGGGGGGTTCGGTATTGTCTCTGCCCCGTTCAGTCAGCGTAGTTTGTGTTTGGTTGATTTCAAACACATTTTAGAAACATAACCACTAAGAAGGAGCAAGTAGAAATGTCGATCAAAGTTGGTATTAACGGTTTCGGGCGCATCGGACGCATGGCATTTCAAGCCATCTGCGACCAGGGTTTGCTGGGTAAGGCGATTGACGTGGTGGCGGTCGTGGATGTTTCCACGGATGCCGACTATTTCGCCTACCAGATGAAGTATGATTCGGTTCACGGGCGGTTCAAGCACACCGTGACCACCGAGAAGAGCAATCCGGCTGCCGAGGAAGCAGACACCCTCGTGG
>JBAXRC010000247.1:0-4205 GCA_037131415.1 bacterium
GGTCGGGGAATTGGCCCGTGTTATGCGGACAAGGTCACCCGCTGCGGCATACGTTCCTCAATGTAGCCTATCGCCTGCCGGGTGAACTGGTTTATCTCCGAACCCAAAGCGTGAAGGAAATCTGGCAGGCCATCAAAACCCTTCAAGTTCGCGGCGTCCCCGCCATCGGCATGGCGACAGCCCTGGATTACACAAATCCCACGGCCAGTCCCCACGACATATTCCGGCTGTTCAAGCGCAATCCTGTGGTCCAGCAGTATATTACCGACGGGAAAGTCATCGGCTACGGCGCCAAGGTCCTTCCGGAAGGCGGATACTTCGCCGCCCCCAACACCGTGGTGGACGGCGCCCTGATTGTCGGCGATGGCGCCGGGCTTCTGGACTCGCTTCGCCTCAAAGGGGTTCACATCGCCATGCAGTCGGGCATTGCCGCGGGCGACACCTTGTTTGAGTGCTGGCAGAAGGATAATTACTCCTTGGCGGGCCTCATGGCTTATCCGGAAAAATTCAAGCAGATGTCCGGCTGGCAGCAGATGAAGCGCGTCAGGAACGTCCGGGCCGCCTTTACCCACGGCACCATGCCCGGCATCATGGCCGCCGGCATGAGCTGGGCCCTGAACGGCGCGCTTCCACCCGGAAAACTGAAGATCAACGAGGACTGGAAACATCTGAAAACGAGAGCCGGTTGCACCCCTTGGGATCAGGCACCTAAACCTACTGACAAGGAAGGCGAATTACAGATGGATCGTCTCACGGACGTCTTCTTCTCGGGCACAAAGCACGAGGAACACCAGCCGTGCCACCTCCGGATCCTGAGAACGGAAGACTGCAAAGCTTGCATTGTGAAATTCGGCGCACCCTGCACGCTATTCTGTCCCGCCCAGGTCTATACCCTCAACGATGAAGGAACCGGCATCCGGATTGACCCCTCAAACTGTCTCCACTGCAAAACCTGCCAGATCAAGGATCCGTATCAGAACATCATCTGGAATTTACCCGAGGGTGGCGGCGGTCCGCAGTACAAGGAAATGTAAGCGGCTTTTCCATAAAGCCGCGTTACCGCATGATTAAGACATTGTCAGCCTGGCCGGTCTTGCTTCTGCTCGCGGTTGGCATCCTGCTCTTCCGCACCCCCTTCTCGGCGTCTGATCTTTCTATCACTCCTGATTCAGTGGAGTATTCCGCTGGCGCCCTTTCCTTGGCAACAAAGGGAACCTATGAAATCACAATACAGGATCAAGCCTACCCCCCGCGTTACCCCCCTTGGTTCTCCCTCATTTTCCTGACTCCCGCCTATTGCATCACCGGCACAGAGCCCGGGAACGCCGTCTTCCCCATCCTACTCTTCAGCCTGCTGGGCGTGCTTGCGGCCTGGAGAATCGGATACACCTTCTCCGGTCCATGGGGCGCATTCTGCGCCGCAGCAGGGCTGCTGTTGGTGCCGTCATTCCGCATCTATTCGCGCGAAATCATGTCGGACATCCCCTGCACCGCCCTGGTCCTTCTCCTTGCCCTGATCTACCTGCGGCTCCGTTCAGAACCCGCGCGATCAGCATCTCTCTTCTGGGCGGCGGGATTGCTCACGGCCTTGTGCGCGGCGATCCGCCCCACCAGCCTGGGCGTGGCGATTCCTTTCGTCATCCTGGCGCTACGCCCCGTCTCATTCCCGAAACTCATTGCCGCCGTATCCCCCCTGCTCGTCATCGGGAGCCTTACTCTGTGGTATAACCAGTCTACATTCGGATCCTTTCGCAACGGCTATCAATACTGGTGTCCGGTTCCCTGTGATTACATCAACCTGACTTTCTCCCTGGCCTACATCAGGCACAACGTCCCCGTGATGTTATCCAGCGGGATACTGCTCTGGGGTAGCCTCATCGTGCTGCTCTGGCTTTTCTTCAGGAACCGGACCACCGATCCTGTGGCGGGACCGCGTCCATCACGTGCAATGGCCGAATTCACCGTCGCCACAGGCGTGCCCTTGCTGGCATTTCATGCCATCTATTTCTTTCCCGAGGAACGGTTCTACCTGCCCCTGCTTGCCCTGCTGGGCACATGGGCAGGCGCTCTTCTGGGTCATTGCTTTGCGCGCATTCCTGTTTCCAGGGTAATCGGGGCTCAAATCGTGATCCTGGCCATGGCGGGGCTCGTCCGGCAACTGAACGCCGAGCCCCCGCCGTTTCGCCGCATGGGCATCGAGGCCATCCGGCAGAAAACCCCTGCGAACGCAGTCATTATTTCAGCCTTGGATCCCGTCTATCTCGACATCATGCTGGGCGCTTCCGGCCGCAAGTTTATCCCCCTTTCGCGCCGCGTGGAGTACGCCTCCAAATTGGTTGCCCCCTTCAGGATCAGCCATCCAAACCCGCCTCCCGTCTTCTGGGGCGATCATCGCAGCAGGGGAATGCGCGCAGGGGGCGCACGGGAGGTCATCGCCTCAACCGCCTCCGAGAGCCCGAGTGAGATCGCACAATGGCTTCAACAGGGAGTGCCCGTGTTTCTGGATACCTGCTATCTGACAGAGGTCGATGAAATGATCCTGGCCAAGTTGAAAAAGGAATTCGACTTCAAGCCGAAGGGGGAAAGTCTCGGTGAGTTAACTCTTCCGAATGCGAGACCGTCCGCATCAGCAGGTGATTGACCGTCGGTGTCATATCGGCTTCCGCATAGATCTGATAGGAGAACATCCCGCGCCACAGGCATATCAGGAAACGGTTGCCATTCAGGAGCGCCCGCCCCCAGAATCCATTTCCCAGCGCCTTCGGGAAAGGCGCGGGGATTCCGCGCAGGACGCAGATGCGATACCCTTCCTGCTCCAACAGCCGCTTCAAGGTCCTGAACGTAAACAGGCGCTTGTGGGTTAAATCCAGGATACCCGTCGCCCCGTAATTGAAAAGCCCCAGCAAAAGTCCCAGGCGATTCACCACAAACCCGATATTGGGAACCGTCACTAGAATCCGGGTTTTTTCAGAATAGAAAGCGCCCCTGATCCGGCCAAGCAACGCCTCGGGGGACGCTAGATGCTCCAGGCAGTCCAACGCCAGGATCCAATCCACCGGCCCGATATCGCCGGGAAAATCCTCCCGATCCAGATTCTGCCTGACAAACCGGTCAAACCGGACGGCATCCTGGTTGTCCTGGTCGACTCCTATGACCTGGCAGCCCTTCTCCCGAAGCTTCGCCGCGACAAATCCGGGGCCACACGCCAAATCCAGGACACGGCTTCCGGCCGGAACCCGCCCGATAGCCCGAGTATGGGAGGAATCATACCCGTCCTTCAGGTCATAGACGGGAATCGCGCGGACATCATACTTCCGTTGATACAAGAGGCCCATCTTGTGCACCCGACTGGCCAACGTCGCCCGGCACACGTTCCACGCATACCCCAGGCCGTTCACATGGCAAATCTCATCGCCGTAATAGGTCGGTATCGGAAGCTCGCGGATCCGGAATCCCGCCACGGAAAACTGGATAATAATTTCCGTGTCGAAATGAAAGTCGTTGGTGTTGTAGGTGAACGGGATCGCGCGCAAAGCATCCACCGAATAGACACGATACCCGGAATGGAACTCCGACAGCCGCAACCCCAGCAGCCGGTTCTGGAAAGCCGTAAGGATCCGGTTGCCGACATACTTATACACCGGCATGCCATTCAGAATGGGTGTTCCACCGGGCATCATTCGTGACCCGAAACAGGCCTCGACCTCCCCCTCCAGCACCGGCTGGATCAGTTCCGGCAATTTTTCCGGCGCATACTGGCCATCCCCGTGCAACAGCACCACCACATCAAACCCTTTTTCGATGGCATACTGGTAACCGAGCTTCTGGTTGCCGCCATACCCCTGGTTGACGGAATTGTGAAGAATGGTCACCTTGAGACCGGCAACCTTATTCTGATTCTCCCGGGCGGCGGGGAAGGTCTTGTCGGCTGAACAATCATCAATAATCAGGACTTCGGAATCCGCGGGAAGCCGAGGCACGGGAATCCGGGACAGCACGGAGGCAATGGTCTTCTCCGCATTATACGCCACAATAAAAATCAGAACCTTTTTCGCTCCAGCCATGGGCATCCTTGTCTTTCCTGATACCCCGTATCATAGCCACCCCACATGATCTTTCCACTTCAAACAGACGTAAGGGGTCAGTTACAGGGGGGCGTCCCCGTGGCCTTGTGCCACGGGTCGCGAAAATGTTTGGTTCCCGCC
>JBAXRC010000248.1:0-4198 GCA_037131415.1 bacterium
CCCCCACAACGGGCGCAAGCTGCGGGTGTTCTACGGGACGGTCACGGCGGCGCTGGCGGGAGTGGCGATAGCGGCCCACTCGATCCTGTTCCTGGCCTGCTGGGAGATCATGGCACTGAGCGCCTTCTTCCTGGTGACGACGGAGGACGAGGACCGGGCCGTGCGTGAGGCGGGCTGGGTTTATCTGGTGACCACCCATATCTCCACGCTCTGCCTGTTCGCCCTGTTCGCCATCCTGCGGGTGGTGACGGGCTCGTACGCGCTTGACCCGCTGCCTGCCGGGCTTATTTCACCGGCCCTGGTCTCGGTCCTGTTTGTGCTCGCGCTGGTGGCCTTCGGGTGCAAGGCGGGCCTGATGCCGTTGCATATCTGGCTACCGGGCGCCCATGCGATGACCCCCAGCCACGTGTCGGCCCTGATGTCAGGCGTGTTGATCAAGATCGGCATCTACGGGCTGGTGCGGATGCTCTCCTGGCTTCCTGATCCGCCGGTGTGGTGGGGTGGGACGCTGCTGGTGCTGGGTGCGGTTTCCGGCATCCTGGGAGTGGTGCTGGCGCTGGGTCAGCATGACCTGAAGCGGCTGCTGGCCTATCACAGCATCGAGAACATCGGCATCATCGTGATGGGGCTCGGGCTGGCCATGGTGGGGCGCTCCCTGGACTGTGTGGAATGGGTGGTGCTCGGACTGGCGGGCGCGCTGCTGCATACCTGGAACCACGGGATGTTCAAGGCGCTGCTTTTCCTGAGTGCCGGTGCGGTGATCCATGTGACACACTGCCGCGATATCGACCATCTTGGTGGATTGGCGAAGATGATGCCGCGCACAGCGGTGTGCTTCGCCATCGGGGCGGCGGCCATCTGCGGTTTGCCGCCGTTGAACGGGTTCGTCAGCGAACTGCTGATCTACCTCGGGGCCTTCCGGGCGCTGGGTATTGGGCAGAGTGCGTCATGGGCGGGTGCGGCCTTCGTGGTGCCCGCGCTGGCGCTGATCGGGGGGCTGGCGGTGGCGTGTTTCGTGAAGGCCTTTGGCGCGGTATTCCTGGGTGCGGCCCGCTCCCCGCATTGTGCCCATGCCCGTGAGGTTGGCAACGAGATGACGGGGCCGATGTTTGTGCTGGCGGGCTGCTGCCTGATGATCGGATTGGTTCCGCTGGCGGTCGCGCCCTTGCTGGATGCGGGAATCCGGGTATGGGGAGCCGCTCTTCCGGTGGTGCCTCCCGCGCTGGCCTCGCTGGCGCCTTTGGGCTGGCTCAGCTTCGGTTCGTTCGCCCTGCTGGTCCTGCTGGGGGTATTGGCGTACAGCCTGGTTCGCCAGCTTCGTCGGGGCGGAGTGAAGCAGGGGGTAACCTGGGATTGCGGGTATGCGGCCCCTTCGGCGCGGATGCAGTACACCGCCTCCTCGTTTGCCCAGACGCTGGGCGGGCTGTTCTCGTGGATCCAGCGCCCGCGGATCCATGCGCCGGGCGCGCTGTCGGTTTTCGCCGGGCCTGCCAAATTCCGCAGCCATGTGCTGGATATTGTGCTGGATGCGGCCCTGAAGCCGATGTTCCGCCTGGCCGGGAAGCTGATGTCCTCGCTGCGCTTCATCCAGGCGGGAAACATTCATATGTATTTGTTCTATATTGTCGTGTTTCTGATCATCTTGTTGTTGTGGAGGTAGGAATTTTTAATTTTAGAATGAAGATTTGAGATTTGAAATTTGAGATTGAAATCTAAAATCATAAATCTTCAATCTACAATTCAACCGAGGTAACTATGAGACATGTTTTGATGCATATCCTGATACTGGTGGTGATGCCGCCCCTGCTGCTGGGGGTCATCGGCAAGACCAAGGCGTTGTTTGCCGGACGGATCGGGCCGCCCCTGCTGCAGCCGTACCATGATCTGGTCAAGCTGTTCCGGAAGGGATCGGTGTTCAGCACGACCACGACCTGGGTCTTCCGGGCGGGACCGGTGGTAGGGCTGGCGACAGCCTTGCTGGCGGGCATGCTGGTGCCCTTCGGGGGGCACGGTTCCCTGCTGTCGTTCAACGGCGACATGATCCTGTTTGCCTATCTATTTGCCCTGGGCCGGTTCTTCACGGCCTCGGCGGCGCTGGATACGGGGTCCGCTTTCGAGGGAATGGGCTCGGCCCGCGAGGTGACCTTCTCGTGCCTGGCGGAACCGGCGCTCTTCTTCGGGTTTCTGGTGCTGGCCAAGTTGTCCGGTACGCTGTCGCTGACCACCATGCTTGACGGGACGTTTCCCCTGGGCGCGGGGGTGGCGGCGCCGTCGCTGGTGCTGGTGGCGGCAAGCGTCTTCATTGTGTTGCTGGTGGAGAATTCACGCATTCCGTTCGATGACCCGAACACGCACCTGGAACTGACGATGATCCATGAGGTGATGGTGCTGGACCACAGCGGGCCGGCGTTCGGGATGATCCTGTACGGGGCGGCGGTGAAGTTGTTTGTGATGGGGGCGGTGCTGCTGCGCGTGGTGGCGCCCTTCGAGGGGGTGAATCCCTGGTCCGACTGGGGGATGTTCATCGGGGGGATGCTGGCGCTGGCGGTGGTGATCGGTGTCGTGGAATCGATGATGGCGCGGTTCCGGATGGTGTTTGTGCCGACGTTTCTGGTGGCGGCGTGCCTGCTGTCGGCCTTTGGTGTGATTCTGTTATTGAGGTGATCCCATGAAGGAATTCATTGATCCGATCCTGGTGGTGGTGATGCTGCTGAATTTTGTGACGCTTGGGGCGAGCCGGCTCCGGACGCTGATTCAGGCCGTGGCGGTGCAGGGAGTGCTGCTGGGGCTTTTGATTGTCCTGGCCCACGGTAAACCGGACATCTGGGTGTGGATGATGGCCGGCGGCACGGTGGCGCTCAAGGGCGTGGTGATCCCCCGCATGTTGTTCCACGCGATCCGGGAGGTGGTGATCCGCCGCGAAGTGGAGCCGATCGTCGGGTTTGTGGCGTCGCTGTTCCTGGGTGCGGTGGGCACGGCGCTGGCGCTGCTGTTTTCCAAGACCCTGCCGATCGCCCATGAGCATATGAGTTCCCTGGTGGTGCCGGCGGCGTTGTCCACGGTGCTGGTCGGGTTCCTGATTCTCACCACCCGGGCCAAGGCGATCACGCAGGTGGCGGGCTACCTGATCCTGGAAAACGGCGTGTTCATCTTCGGGTTACTGCTGATGGAGGCCATTCCCTTCCTGGTCGAGCTGGGCGTGCTGCTCGACCTGTTCGTCGCGATATTTGTCATGGGCATTATCATCCACAAAATCAGCCGGGAGTTCTCGACGTTGAGCACCCGCATGCTGTCCGAATTGAAGGAGTAAAACATGGTCTGGCTTCTTATTGGTGTTCCGTTGCTGGTCGCCGTGGTGACGGCGCTGATCCCGTCGAACCGGTGGCGTCCCCTGCTGGTTCCGGTGGGGGGACTGGCGCACCTGGTGTTGACCGGGTGGGCGCTGGCCGGCGGGCCGGTGGAAGGGCTTCAGGGCTGGCTGATGCTGGATCCCCTCAGCAAGCTGGTGCTAGGGTTGATCAGTGTGCTGTTTTTCATTTGCTCGCTTTATGCGCCCGCCTACCTGGCGGAGCGGCCGGACCGCCAGAACCGGGTGTTCTGCGCCTGCCTGCTGGCGATGCTGGGGATGATGACCCTGGTGGTGGTGTCGCATCATCTGGGGCTGATGTGGGTGGCGATTGAGGCCACCACGCTGGCGACGGCGCCGTTGCTGTTCTTCAACCACAGCGCGCGTTCGCTGGAGGCAACCTGGAAATACCTGTTGATCGGGTCGGTGGGCATTGCCCTGGCGTTGCTGGGTTCCTTCTTCCTGGCCTATTCGTGCCTGCATGAGGGGTTGCCGGCGACGCTGATGCTGGATGACCTGGTGAAAATGGCGCCGCAGCTTTCGCGTCCCTGGTTGCACGCGGCGTTCGTACTGCTGCTGGTGGGCTACGGCACCAAGATGGGGCTGGCGCCGATGCATACCTGGAAGCCCGATGCCTATGGCGAGGCGCCCGGACTGGTGGGGGCGCTGCTGGCGGGCGGGGTGACAAGCTGCGCCTTTCTGGCGATCCTGCGGTTCTACCAGATCTGCCAGGCGGCCCCCGAGGCGGCCTTTGCCCGAGAAATCCTGATATTCATGGGGTTGCTTTCCATGGCCGTGGCGGCGGTATTCATGATCCGCCAGCGTGACTTCAAGCGGATGCTGGCCTATTCC
>JBAXRC010000249.1:0-4196 GCA_037131415.1 bacterium
AGCCCGACAAGCCCGCTGGGGAGCCCGACAAGCCCGCTGGGGAGCCCGACAAGCCTGGTGGCGCTCCCGGTGGGTTTATCCCACCGGGGCGGAAAATTCCTGTTGCACGACCGCCGCGTTATACCTCCCGAAACGTTGGCCGTGCCTATTCACTGCGTTACGATTGGACCGGCTGGCCCACGGAGGGTGCTGCACTTCCGTCATCCATCACCGATGTGGCGCAGTCGGTTGCTTCGGTATGGGAGACTGATGGGCTTCATCTATTGGAATCCCATGCGATGCCCGGCCAGATTCAGCTGCTATTCAGTGCCACGCCTGATGTTAGTCCGGTGTTTTTCTGTCATCGTGTCAAGGGCCGGTTGCAGCATGCCTTGCGGCAGGCCGGGGTGCCCGTGGTGTTTAGCCGGAAGGTGTCGTTTCGAAGCCTGGGCGAAAACACAACGCCGGATGTGGATGGCTATCTTCGCAAGCAGGTCCGCAAAGAAGGGTTTGCAGATTGCCGGTTTGAGGGGATTATGGGGCAATTTACCGTGGTGTGCCATGAGGTGTCGCTGGCGGAGCCATCTGAGACGGCAAGTGGAAGATATTGGTATAACTTGCATCTGGTGCTGGTTGTGGCGGATCGCTTCAGGCTTACGAAGCCAGCGGTGCTGGGTTCATTGCGGGATGCTACGTTCAGGGTGGCGGGTGAGACGGGATGCCGGATAGGCGCATTGGCGGTGATGCCGGATCATGTCCATGTAGCGTTAAGAGGGGATGTGAACCGGTCACCGGATGAGATTGCCGTGGCATTTCAGAATGGCATGGCGCGGGCGGCCGGGTGCCAGGTGTGGCAGGATGGGTATTATGTGGGGACGTTCAGTGAGTATGCGCTGGATGTTATCCGCCGTATAACTGGAGGATCTTAAGCTCCTGCCGGGCAAGCCGGCAGGGGGCTTTCGCCCCCGGTGGGCTTGTCCCACCGGAGCGGGAGATTGGGATAGGGGGTAATTCTCGGTTGCCTTATCGACTGGCTGATGTCACATTTCCTGAAACAACATAATTGCAGGAGATTGTGCCATGCTGGGATCCAGAATTGTGATGGTGGCGGCGTTTTTAACCCTTTGTGTTGCGCTGTCGACGCGGGCAGATAATGCTGACTCCGTCCGGATCGACGGCATCAGGGCGCAGCTCGGTGCCGTGCAGACCTACCGGGGTGGCCTGGAGCAGGTGGTCCGCTTCATGGATTCGCGCCCGGACCTTTTCCCGACAAACCACCTCGCTAAACTCCGCATGCTGACCCGGGAACAGAAGGAAGAGGTCTGGACCACCTGGAAGACGTTCCTCGACTACTCCCTGGCCATGGATTCCGTCCGGCGCGCGAACGGCAAGACCTACCTGATCGTTGACCGGAAGGTGCGGGACGAATCCTTCCTGGTCGCGTATTCGGCGTTCCTGGCCCAGTACCGGTTCTCCCTGGATTTCATCCGGCGGGTCGAGAATGATTCCGGCCTGGATGTCCTCCTGAACGATTCCGTGCCGGAGCTGGGGCTGGACAAGGACAGCTACACCAAGTTCAAGTTCATTTTCCTCAATCTGGCGCGTGGGGCGGAATATGTGGCTTTCAAGACCGTTTGGGGCACGACCTTGAGTAAACCTGATCTGGTGGGAACCGGCGTGGAGGCCGACCTTGAGGCCATCAGTCGCGGGAGGACGGGCGACCAGCTGATGACCTTCGATAACGCGCTGGAGTTAGTGAGGAAAGGAGGCTCCACGGCGTGGTTTCCGGTCCAGAAGGGGGTCTCGATCCTGATGGGTGACACCAAGGTCTGGCGTCAGAATAAATGCCTGATCACCCAGGAGCAGATTGCCGATGCCGCGAAACGCCTTTTGCCCGGGGATGTGATGCTGGAACGTCGCGAATGGTACATGTCGAACATCGGCCTGCCGGGATTCTGGCCGCATGCCGTTATTTTTGTTGATACGCCGGAAAGCCGAAAAGCCTTTTTCAATGATCCTGAAACAGTGGCCTGGGTCAAGGAGCAGGGGCAGGCGGACGGTGATTTTGAGGGGCTTCTGAAATCCAAATACCCGGAGGCCTATGCCCTGTCCATCAAGCCGCTTGAAGAGGGATGCCATCCCCGGATCCTCGAGGCCATCGGGGAAGGGGTGTTGTTCTCGGCCCTGGAGCATTCCATGGCGGCTGACAGCCTGTGTGCCCTGCGGCCCCGGCTGACGAAAAAGGAGCGGGCCGTGGCGCTGTTTCGGGCATTCCAGTACGTGGGGCGGCCTTATGACTATAACTTTGATTTCATGACCGATTCCGCGATTGTCTGCACGGAGTTGGTCTACAAGTCGTATCAGGAATGTCCTGCTTCCCGCGGGCTCAAGTTCCCGATGCTCAATATCCTGGGGCGGCTGGCCACGCCGGCGAACGAGCTGGTGCACCAGTTTGATTCCACCTTCGGTACGGCCGACCAGCAATACGACCTGGTTCTGTTTCTGGACGGGCAGGAGAAGGAGCGGAAGGCGATTGAAGGGACGCTGGAGGAGTTCCGCAAAAGCTGGCGCCGCCCGAAATGGCATGTGGTGACCCAGGAAATCCAGAACGGGGCGCCGGACCGCAAGGGCTGGGCGGAGCCGATGTTGCTTGAAGGGCTGCCGAACCTGCACAAGGTTTCCGGAAACCTTTATCGCGGGGCACAGCCCCTTGACCA
Source organism: bacterium (assembly GCA_037131415.1). Classification (GTDB taxonomy): domain Bacteria; phylum Verrucomicrobiota; class Kiritimatiellia; order CAIKKV01; family CAITUY01; genus JAABPW01. Next base: position 2,697 of record JBAXRC010000249.1, read on the forward strand.
GGCCAGCTATGGGCGCCTGAAGTCCCTTGGCGTCAAGACCGTGATAAGCCTGCGGGCCTTCCATTCCGATCGAGAATGGGTTGAAGCCAATGGCCTGAAGTACGAGGAAATCAAGTTCAATACCTGGCATCCGGAGGATGAGGATGTTGTTCGCTTTCTCAAGATCGTGACCAGCACAAATCAAACGCCCGTGTTTGTGCACTGCCAGCATGGGGCGGACCGGACGGGTATGATGTGCGCCATTTATCGAATGACCGTGGAAGGGTGGTCCACGCAGGATGCCATGGCGGAGATGACCAAGGGTGGATTCGGATATCATTCGATGTGGAAGAATCTTCTCGAATATCTTGAGAAACTTGACGTGCCGAGTCTCCGGAAGACGTTGAAGGCGGAGACGAGGTCATGAGCGGAGAGTCCCCTGTAGCGGGGCGGTGGATCGACCGGGCTGGATTTCGCGTGTCTGCGCTGCTCCTATGGGTGTGCTTGCTGGGGATGATGTTTGCCCAGGTTGAAATCCAGATTGAGGGATCTGCCGGGTGGGCCGCCAATCTCCCGACGTGGCGGCTGGACGGCTCCTGGCTGAACAGTTTCTGGGGCGGGAAGACCATCACGGGATATCATGTCTGGGTGTTCTCCTTCATGGCGCTGGTGTTCCATCTGTCCTTGTTTGTTGCGGGGACTTGGTCATGGCGGCTGGAGGCCAGGATACTGGGATGCATCATGGTGTTCTGGATTGTCGAGGACTTCCTGTGGTTTGTGTTTAATCCGGCCTTTGGTCTGGGTTTGTTTTCACCTGAAAACATTCCCTGGCACAAGCATTGGTTGATGGGGGTGCCGGTCGACTATGTGATTTCACTGGCGCTTGGATTCGGGTTGATGGCGTGGTCTTATCGGGCTGTGAGGCGCGATTAGCCCTGGGAGTTTTCGGCACCTGCCGGACAAGCCGGCAGGGAGCCAAGAGGAGTTTTCGGCACCTGCCGGACAAGCCGGCAGGGAGCTTACAGGAGACATTTATGAAGATATTGTTATTGCATGCCTCGGCAGGGGCCGGGCACCGGCGGGCGGCGGAAGCGCTGGAGAAGGCGTTCAGGAAGGCTCGGCCGGAGGCGGAAGTGAAGGTTTGCGACATCCTGGACTTTACGGCGAAAATTTTCCGGAAGACGTATGCGGAAGGGTACCTTGACCTCGTGCGGAAGGTGCCTGAATTGTGGGGGTATCTATATTCCGAGTCGGATCGAAAGGCCGGTGTGCCCTGGCGCAAGGATGTCCGGGCGCTGTTCAACAAGATCAATACCCTTACCTTCAGGAAGTTCTATCGGGATTTCGATCCTGACATCGTTGTCTGCACGCATTTCATGCCCCTGCAGTTGCTGACCGCCGGTTCCAGACATCTTCCCGACCGGGCCAGGATTTATTGTGCGGTGACCGATTTTGCGGTGCATGCCCTGTGGATCCTGGACCATGTGGATACCTATTTTGTTGCCATGGAGGAGGCCAAAC
>JBAXRC010000250.1:0-4184 GCA_037131415.1 bacterium
AGGTACAAGGGGGTGACACGCCCCGTGTTCCCGGAGAGGTTCAGGACGGCGGCGCTCAGGGCTTTGAGGTCGGTGGATGAGGTGGTTGTTTTTCAGGGGGACAACCCCCTGGCGGAGCTTCAGGGGCTGCGGCCGGCGATTCATGTGAAGGGTGGCTCCTATGAGCCGGATCGCGTCAGGCAGGAGCAGGAACTGGTGGAAAGCTGGGGCGGGAAATTGGTGTGCACGCCCATGGTTGACGGGTTCAGCACCACCAACTTCATCAAAAAGGCGTTGAAGTCCAAAATCAGGAAGAGTTGAACAGGGCGCTTTGGAATTTCTTGTGTGTCATGAGGCAATGACAAATGGTATAATCTAAAACATGGCAGACGAAAGCAAAGAGCTGGAGCAGGGTGACCTTGTTGAGATGGATTTTCTTGAGAGGGTCATGGCTCGAATTCCGAATGATGTCGATGTGTTGGAGGCGCTGGGAGACCTGTATACCCGCGTTGGGCGGTATGAGGATGGTTTGGCCATCGACCAGAAGCTGACCAAACTTGAGCCCGATGACATGACGATCTGGTACAATCTCGGTTGCAGTCTGGCGTTGCTCAACCGCCGCGAATCGGCACTGGCGGCCCTCAAGCGTGCCGTTGAGCTGGGGTATTCTGATCTCGACTGGATGAAGCAGGATAGCGACCTGAATTCGTTGCGCGAGGACAAAACCTTCAAGGCTCTGATGAGCCGGATCGCCTGACGGCGGCGTGAAACAATCCTTACCAACCTGGCCGCGGGCGTTGGTCCGCTGGTTTGAGCAGGAACACCGCCCGATGCCATGGAGGAGCGACCCGTCGGCGTACAAGGTCTGGGTCAGCGAGATCATGCTGCAGCAGACGCAGGTGGTGACCGTGATCCCCTATTTCGACCGTTTTGTCCTCCGATTTCCCTCGTTCAAGGCTCTCGCTACCGCTGATTTGCAGGATGTTCTCAAGTTATGGGAGGGGTTGGGCTACTATTCCCGGGCCCGTAACCTTCACCAGGCGGCCCGGTTGATTGTTGAGCAGTACGGTGGCCGTCCCCCGGAAACGGCGGAGAGGTTGCGTGAATTTCCCGGGATTGGCGCCTATACCGCTGCGGCCATTGCCAGTATCGCCTTTGGTGAGCCTGTTCCCTCGGTGGATGGCAATGTGCTCCGGGTCTGCAGCCGGTTGTGGGCGCTCGATACGCCGATGCGCGACAAGGCTTTGGCGGACAATGTCAGGGCGCGGTTGGCGCCCCTGATTGCCACCGTCAACCCGTCCCATTTCAATCAGGCGATGATGGAGACCGGCGCCCTGATCTGCAAGCCGCGAAACCCGTTGTGCGGGCAGTGCCTTCTGTCGCGCGATTGTTTGGCGTTCAAGACTGGTCGGACGGATGAACTGCCGGTGGTGGAAAAGGCGGGGAAGGTTCCGCACTACCGGATTGCCGTAGGAGTCATTTGGAAGCGGGGCAAAATCCTAATTGCGCGCCGGGCTGAGAAGCAGATGCTGGGCGGCCTGTGGGAATTTCCCGGGGGCAAGCTGGAAAAGGGCGAGACGCCCGAGCGGGCAGCCGCCCGCGAGATCATGAAGGAGACCGGGCTCAGGGTCGATGTTGGCGCCCCGGTCGCCACCGTGAAGCATGCTTTTTCCCATTTTAAGATCACGATGACAGCCTTCCGGTGCGAGTGGGTGTCAGGGCGCGCCAAGCCAAAAGCCTCGGTGGAGCTCAAGTGGATCGCGCCCGCTGCGTTGGCCGGTTATCCCATGCCCCGCGCAAACCGCAGGATTGCGGAGGTGATATGAGTGAATTTGAAAAACTTGTTGGTGCGCGGTTCAGTTGCCGTGCGTATCGGTCTGATGCGGTGCCGCGTGAGGCGCTGGAAAAGATCCTTGAGGCGGCGCGGCGCGCGCCTTCGGCCTGCAACCAGCAACCCTGGCGGTTTGTTGTGGCGACTGAAGCAGTTCTTCGGGCGCAGTTGCTCGATGCAGGGACGCTCCCGGGTCTTCGCATGACATGGGCGGAGCAAGCGCCGGTTATTCTTGTGCTGGGCATCAGGAAATCAGTGATTACGCACCAGGTGGCGCCCCTGCTGTCGAAAGTGGACTATCCGTTGCTGGACTTGGGGATCGCGGGGGAGCATGCGGTTTTGCAGGCTGCGGAACTTGGACTTGGCACCTGCTGGATCGGCTGGATCCGGCCCAAGGAAGTGCGCCGGATCGTGGGCTGGCCCAAGGACATCACGCCCTAGGCCCTGATCACTGTCGGGTGGCCGGTCGCGCGCCCGGAACATGAATCGCCGCGGCTGGCTTTGGATGAAACCGTGACCTGGCGGTAGTGATTGGGTGCAAATCAGATCTATGGGCGCTTCCTGTTCAAGGGGGGATCGGGATCTCACGCTTTCGTTTGGTAAGCTGTTGCGTGACACAACGGGCACGGTTGGTCCATGGCGCCTCGTAAGAAGGCAAACCGCAGATAAACGCAGAAGACGCTGACAAGAGGATGCGGAACAGCAGTTCTGTCTGGCAAACACCGCACCAGAGAAGGCATTCTCCTCGTCCGCGTTTTCCGCGTTCATCTGCGGTTCACCTCTTTCCCCGGAGTTGTATGTGATAGAAAGGTGTGATTTGAGGTTCCCTTTTCTTCTTCTGGCTGTAAGGGGCGATATGGTACATATCCCCTGTTTTTATCACGGAGGATGTCATGCAGGATTTCGAAAAACTGGGTGTGTTTTATTTGGGCAAGGAAATGGATCCGGCCAAGGGGGCGGCTACGGAAAACCTGTTCCTGTATGATTCCAAGGACCTGACCACGCACGCGGTTTGTGTCGGGATGACCGGAAGCGGAAAAACGGGACTGTGCGTCGGTTTGCTGGAAGAGGCGGCCATTGATGGCATTCCCGCCCTGATTATTGACCCGAAGGGCGATCTCGGAAACCTGCTTATGGCATTCCCGGGTCTCCAGCCCGCCGAATTCCGTCCCTGGGTGGATCCCGATGAGGCGGCCCGGCAGGGATTATCCGTCGATGAGTTCGCCGCGCGGACAGCGGCGGACTGGAAAAATGGCCTGGCCGCCTGGGGGCAGGATGTGGCCCGCATCACCCGCTATCGGGATGCCGTTGACATTGCCCTCTACACGCCCGGCAGTTCGTCAGGCCTTCCTTTATCGGTTCTCAAGTCCTTTGCCGCGCCTTCTGCGGAAGTGCTTGCCGATGCTGCGAGCCTGCGCGACCGGATTACCGCCTGCGTATCCGGGCTGCTCGGAATCGCCGGCATCCAGGCGGATCCGGTCAAGAGCCGTGAACATATCCTGATCGCGAACATTCTCGACCAGGCCTGGCGGGGCGGACGCGGGGTTGATATCCCCGGCCTGATCAATGCCATCCAGAAGCCGCCGTTCGACAAGGTGGGCGTGTTTGATGTCGAGACTTTCTTCCCCGCCAAGGAACGGCTTGAACTGGCCATGGCGCTCAACAATCTACTGGCCTCGCCGGGCTTTTCCGCCTGGATGGAAGGCGAGCCGCTGGATATTCAACGGCTCCTGTATACGCCACAGGGAAAGCCGCGGCTTTCCATCATTTCCATCGCGCACCTGTCCGATGCGGAGCGGATGTTCGTGGTCACGCTCCTGCTGAACGAAATGATCAGCTGGATGCGGGCCCAGTCGGGAACGACCAGCCTGCGTGCATTGCTCTACATGGATGAGATCTTTGGGTATTTCCCGCCCTCGGCCATGCCGCCCTCCAAGATGCCCATGCTGACCCTGCTGAAGCAGGCCCGGGCGTTCGGGGTGGGGGTGGTGCTGTCCACCCAGAATCCCGTGGATCTGGATTACAAGGGGCTCTCCAACGCGGGAACCTGGCTGATCGGGCGGCTTCAGACCGACCGCGACAAGGCGCGGGTGATGGATGGACTGGAAAGCGCGATCCCCAACGGATTCGACCGCCAGAAGCTGGAAACCATGATGGCGCAGCTGGGCAAGCGCACCTTCCTGATGCACAATGTTCATGAGGATCACCCGGTATTGTTCCAGAGCCGGTGGACCCTGTCCTATCTTCGGGGGCCCATGACGCCCAAGCAGATCCAGGCGGTCATGGCCGGGCGGAAGGGGCAGGGCGGGGACGGGATGGAGAAAAGAAGATTGAGGATCTAAAAAAATCTGGTCTAGAAAAAATCACTTCACTA
>JBAXRC010000251.1:0-4165 GCA_037131415.1 bacterium
GGATAGGCCGTCGTCTTCAGGAATTCCTTGTCCTGCGTATACTGGTACTGCCAGATGAAATTCAAGGCCACATACGCGGCATTCGAACGCTGGCCATGATCCTTTTCGCCCTCCGGGAAAATGCCCCGGGGCCCGATGCACACGGGAAAATGAACGCCTTTCCAGCCACGCTTCCCGGCCAGTTCCTTGCCGCGGGGCAGCGCCTCCAGGATCGCCTGGTAAAACGGAGCCGACAAATCGGCATGGTTGCTGGAATAGACGATGTAATACGGAGCTTGAAAATTATAGTTCAGGTGGTAATCGCCCTGCCATTGGGCGAAGAGGGTGACCCAGCACCCCCACAGCCCGGGCGCCACCTTCCCCGCCTTGCTGCACGATCCCATCACGTACAAGGCCGCGTACCACCGCTTCTCGATCTCCTTGTCGGGGATCTCAATGAACGATTTCGCCCAGAAGCTCTTCCACCACTCCCTGTGCCTGCCCGTCATTGCCGGAATGTCCTTTGCCTCCAGCGACGACACCTTTTTTTTCGCCACCTCCAGAAAATCGGGCGCATCCAGCTTGGAAAGCACACACGTCACGATCGTCACCGTCTCGCCCGCCTTGAGGGTCAGCTTCAGCGTGCCCGCGCCGTTATCAACAACCGGCGTGCCGCCGATGATGCGGCTCGCCACCGCGATGTCCATCCGTTTTTCGGGAGACGCGTCCTGGCTCTTTCGCGTGTAGCACAAGACGCCGACGGGAAGGCTCGTGTGGCTGGTTCCCCAAGGCTCGTCCAGGCCGTTTATCTGAGAAAGAACGGCCGTCACGGGCTTTGTCCCGGTACACTTCAATTCAGTAACCAGCAGGTTTGAGTAGGAGTCGACGAACGACCTCGTCTGCACCGCGACCTCACCGTTAGTGAACGAACCGCGAACCTCCGCCAAAGCCATATCCTGCTCCTGCCTGTAGTTCGCTCCCTTCAATTCCGCTATCGTGAGAGTCAATCCGCCTACAGGCATCGCGCGCGATCCGTCGCCATAACCCCACCAGTCGTTTTTTCCGATGAAAAAGCGCTGCTCCTCCGGCGGCCCTGCCAGCACGACGCCAACATCGCCGTTCCCCAGCAGTGGCCCGTCAGGCATATAGTAGGTGGGTACGCTCTGCGGCGGAGACGTAAAGACCGCCGTATAGTTCGGCACACGGCTCGGGAGTTCCCCGCCCACCGCGCTCGACACGGCAACGCCTGCCCAAGCGAGCATGGCGAAAATAATCCCCTTTGTGCGGTTCCCCAGAAATGACCCCTGTTTCGCGATCGTATTCATTAATATTCCCCTCCCGACTTATGCCGGAACCATCAAGCTACCAAGACCGCCCCTGTCCGTCACCCCCATACGCACAATTCCGGGCTTCACTGGCAAAAGCTTCAAGCAACTTCACCTCCGCATCAAAGAAATGGTCCGACGGGCAAATGATGTAACCGCCCCCCTGCCCGGCGGCTTCAAAACATCGCCGGACTTCGGCGCGGGTCTGTTCAGGTGTGCAACCGGTGAAGAAGTGCAGTTGATCCAGGCCACCAATCATACAGACCTTGTCCCCAATCCGCCGCTTGGCCTCGGCCAGGTTCACATCGCCTCCCATGTCCTTGGGTGTGAAGGTCTCCATCGCGTCCGGTTTCATCGCCGCAATCCGCTCCAGGATCGGCATCATCCCGCCACAGGTGTGGTAGGCAATCCGCTGTCCGGCCTCGTGCGCCGCCGCGATCACGGGGGCGTCATAAGGCGCGACAAATTCATCAAAAAGGGAAGGCGAAATCACGGTTGAGGAGGCATCCCCCCCGCCCATCTCGATCAGATCAAACCGGGCTCCCTTCAGCGAGCGAACATAGGCCAGCTTTCGGCGCTGAAGGATCTTCAGTAGCGCATGCACCCAGTCCGGGTCGTCATAGGTCTCCATGATCAAGCGCTCAATCCCCACCAGGCAGGCGGCATCCTGCCAGCAGCCCGGCTGGCCATAGACATCGAAACAGCACACGTGCCCCCGGACAATGCCCCGTTCGCCAAATGCGGCCGCCCCGCGGTTGACCGCCCGGATATCACACTTCGGGTGGGTCATGAACTCGCCCAGCAAGTCAATATCCTGCTTCTCCTTGATGAGGTGTTCCGTAACCCAGGCGGTGTACTGATTGGATTGCACGACCATGGACAGCTCGCCTCGGGGCGTCACAAAGCGGTATCGCGTCGTCGGATACTCCTGCCCCGGGATGCCTTCGGCGAAGACCCGCCAGTTTTTCGAGGAAATGCGCCGCGGCCCCGAAAGCCCCGGATCCTCCTGGAGCGGATCGAAAAACTCGCCCGCCGCTTCGTCAGGGGAATGCGCCACGACCCAGTGGATCGCATCCAGCCCGAAATGGTCAAAAAAGCCGCGACTATCCGTGCCCCCCAGGTAGTGCTTCAGGAAATAGTCCATCACATGATGCGTCGTGGCTGGCAACCGGTCAGGGATCCCTCCCTCCAGCGCCGTCAGCAGCCTCTGGCGTGATGTCATCATTTTTAAACCCTCATGATTCGCGCCTTGCGCGATTTGCATCGGAAGATAACAGCCTGTCTCCTGGCGGGACTCTTCTACTTTTCTGCAAAAAAACCGATACTATTTTGCACCACTGGCGCGGTACTCACGCGGGGTTATTCCGGCTAGCACCTTGATGGTCATGGCCCCTCTTGCTCGCAAACCAGCAGCATACCTTGGTTAGCCGCCAAGGGAATCGAATCGCCGGGCTTGAATTCGGCCGCCGCCTGCAGGCCCTTTATCTCGGGTGCGCGGAGCCTCGCCGTAGTCGGATTCAGCCCCAGAGAGGCCCAATCAATGGTTAACGCCACCGATGCTTCCCCCGCCCAACTCCCCAAGGCGATCAGGGTCTTGCCCTTCTTACGGAACACTGAAGCCTTCACCTTGTCGTTGCCGGTGCGAACCGGACAGGCGGGATCCCACCACCCGATGAATTCACTCTCCTCAATGCCAAATTTAGACTCCATCTTCCACAGCGCCCTCGGGTCGCCGCTCCACGGCCACCGGGTTCGCATCCCGAAGACATATCCATGCCAGACGTGGGGCCCGTTCAGCATTTCGCTCATCAGGCCATAGGGAATGCCGGACATCTCAATCAGCATAGATTCCGGCGACGCATTGGCACTGAACCCTTCACCGTGCCACAACCCATTGTAGTAAGGATACAGCTCCATGAAGGAAAGGGAACTGGATGACCAGCAGGTCAAGTTGCAGAAATGATTACACGAGTGCATATTCACACGCCGACCGGTATTTCCGTCAGCATCAAGAATGCGCCGGGCGCGCTGCATCGATTTCCGGTCCAGTGCCGTGTCGTCGATGTACAGCCCGTCAATACCCGCCTTCTTCACCAGGTAGTCCAACCCCTCCAGGTAATAGTTGTTCCAGCGCGAATCCGGAGTAGTGATCACGGCCAGGTCCAGTTTCTTATAGCCAGGGTAATTCAGGTTCTCGCACCAGGCTGGAACAACATCCATCCCGACATGCTTCCGGAGCCAGGGATGTGGGCCGTTCTGGTTTGTGACAGGCCAGGCCACCCCCTCCTTGCGCTTCAGGATGACTTCCCCGTCGAGGCTCTTCAGCGCGAAGAACTCGGGCAGATTCTGGGTCAGTTCCCGGGTCGTATAGTACAGATTCACCCTTATCCCGTCCCCGTGCGCCTTCTTGACGAACTCGGCGAGATTACCAATGGAGTCATCATTGCAGGGATAATTGATGTAGGGATTGCACAGCCGGTTGTGATGCACCTCGACGATCCGGGCGCCGTCCGCATGAAGTGCAGCCGTATCCTCTATACCTGATGACCCCGGCCAGACATGGTAAAACCGGTCTGCAAAATGATCCTTCACCGCCAGGGGCTTGAACGGCGTGAAGTACCAGTCGATATCGAAACATAGACCATCTTTGCTCTCGGTCGCCGCCGGAATCGTCCTGGCTCCCGATGTGGCGGTTACCGTCACCACCCCATCCTTCTTCTCAAACCCGATACCGCCGCCGCCCCACGAATCCGGCAAGGCCAACGGCTGGAAGCTGTAGTAGGCGTTAATCAAGGGGCGATGGAAGTTCCCCCCCTTGAAGCGCTGCATGACCCCCGCATTCACATCGCCAAGCCATAGGC
>JBAXRC010000252.1:0-4148 GCA_037131415.1 bacterium
GGCATGGGCCATGGACCGGTTCGCGCTCAAGGCTCCGGTGATCGGCGTGCTGGTCCAGAAAGTCGCCGTGGCCCGGTTTTCGCGCACCTTGAGCCAGCTGGTCCAGAGCGGGGTGCCGATCCTGAATGCCCTGGAGATTGTGGCCAAGGCGGCCGGCAACCTGGTGATTGAGTCGGCGATCATGGATGCCCGCAGGGCGGTGGAGCATGGCGATACCCTCTCCTCCGGGTTGGATGGCAAGGAGTGCATTCCGACCCTCATGGTGCGCATGCTGGCGGCCGGCGAGAAAACAGGAAAAGTGGATGAGATGCTGGCAAGCGTGGCGGATACGTTTGATGACGAGGTGGAGACGATGCTGGCGTCGCTGACCTCGCTGCTGGAGCCCCTTCTCATGGTTTTCCTGGGCGTGATTATCGGTGGAATCGTGGTCTGCATGTTCCTGCCGATTTTCAAGATGACCGAGGTGATTAACAAATAACGCGTCCGGGTGTGGCGGGATGGATTTCATGGCTGACCCTCTTCAAAAAACTCTTCTTTGTGATTGTCATATAAAATCAGGTGCCCGCATGGTGGATTTCAGCGGGTGGTTCATGCCGGTCCAGTATGATGGCATCATGGCGGAACATCAGCGCACCCGGACCGATGTGACGATGTTCGATACCTGCCACATGGGGCGGTTCTGGGTCACCGGGCCCGGGGCGCTCGAGGGACTTGACCGGCTCCTTACCACGGATGTCGCCGCCATGAAGGACGGGCAGTGCAAATATGGATTCCTGCTCCGGGAAGACGGGGGAATCCTGGATGACCTGATCACCTACCGCGTTGATGCGGAACGCTGGCTGATCGTGGTGAATGCCGGGACGCTGGCGAAGGATCGGGAATGGATTCAAGCCAGGCTTCCGGGCGGAACCCGGTTCGAGGATGCATCGGCGCGCCTGGCGAAGATGGACGTGCAGGGCCCGAACGCGCTGGCCCGGGTCGCCTCGGTGCTGGGAGTGGATGCGGCCCGGCTCGGGTATTTCAAGTTCATGATGTTTGCCTGCGGGGGCGAGGCGATCGTCAGCCGCACCGGTTATACCGGAGAGAAGGGCGTTGAGCTGTATGTGGCCTCAGACCGCATCGTGGAGGTGTGGGAGCGGTTTGAGCGGGCCGGGGTGAAGCCGGCGGGGCTGGGGGCGCGGGACACGTTGCGGCTGGAGGCGGGGCTTCCCTTGTATGGCCACGAGTTGTCGGAGGACATCACTCCCGTGGAGGCGGCGATGAGCCGGTACGCCTCCAAGACCGGGGCCTATATCGGACGCGAGGCCGTGGAAGCGCATCGTCAGCAGGGGCCGGCGAAAGTGCTGGTCGGTTTCCGGATTGAAGGCCGTCAATCAGCCCGTTCCGGGCAGGCGGTCATGGCGGCGGGGCGCCGTGTGGGCGTGGTGACCAGCGGGTCGTTTTCGCCAACGTTGCAGGCGGTGATAGGCTTTGCCTTTGTGGAGCCTTCGCTGGCTGTTCCGGGAGTCCGCATGCAGATCGATACGGGGCGGAATTTACTGGACGCCGGGGTGGTGAAAATTCCATTTTACAAGGCTGGATAACAGGAGATGACTATGGCGCAGGAGCAGATGTATTACACGAAAGATCACGAGTGGTTGAGGCTGAATGGCGATGAGGCGACGATGGGGATTTCCGGGCATGCCCAGGAGGCCTTGGGCGACATCACGTTTGTGGAGCTCCCGAAAATCGGAAAGACGGTCAACGCCCATGATTCGCTGATTGTCATCGAATCCGTCAAGGCGGCCAGCGATGTCTATGCCCCGGTGGGAGGAACGGTGAGCGTGGTGAATGAAGCGTTAGGCTCGGCTCCCGAGCTGATTAACCAGTCAGCCGAGGACAAGGGTTGGATCTGTAAGCTCAAGCCATTCGATGCTGCGGCGGTGGCGGGATTGATGACGGCCGACCAGTATCAGGCCTTTCTGGCGGAGCACTGAAATGCCCTATATTCCGACTACTGACCGCGACCGCGAGGTCATGCTCGAGGCGATAGGGGTTCCCGATATCGAGGCGCTGTTCGCCGATATCCCGGCCGCGGTCCGGATCGACGGGTTGAAATTGCCGCCCGGCCGGAGCGAGGCGGATGTGTATGAGCATATGCACCGGCTTTCGCATCGCAATGCCCATGACCTGATCCCGTTTCTGGGCGGGGGGTATTACGACCATTTCATTCCCGCCTGTGTAGACGAACTGGCGGCCCGCAGTGAATTTTACACGGCCTATACGCCGTATCAGCCCGAGGCGTCGCAGGGGACGCTACAGGCTATTTTTGAATACCAGAGCGCGATTTGCCGGATCACGGACATGGAAGTGGCCAACGCCTCGATGTATGATGGCGGCACGGCCTTATATGAAGCCGCCATGATGGCGATCCGCCTGACGGGGCGTCGGAAAATCCTGCTCGATAGCGGCGTCAACCCCATCTATCGGAATATCCTGCACAGCTACACCCGGAATCTGGCGGTTGAATTCGAGGAGATTCCCGTGGTGCACGGGCAGAGCGACCGCGAGCGGATTACCCGGGCGATTGATGACAAGACGGCGGCGATCATCCTGCAGAATCCGAATTTCTTCGGGGCGGTGGATGATTTCACCGATGTGATCGAGGTGGCGCACCAGCGGGGGTGCATGGCGGTGATGTCGGTGTATCCGATCTCGCTGGGATTGCTGAAGACTCCGGGCCGGATGGGGGCGGATATCGTGACCGGCGAGGGGCAGAGCCTCGGCTTGCATCTTTCATTCGGGGGCCCCTATCTGGGCTTCATGGCCAGCCGCATGGCCCATGTCCGGAAAATGCCGGGCCGTATTGCGGGTGAAACGAAGGACGCCTCGGGGCGGCGCGGATTCGTGCTGACCCTCCAGGCGCGCGAGCAGCACATCCGCCGCGAGAAGGCGATGTCCAATATCTGCTCAAATGAGGCGTTGTGCGCCCTGCGGGCGCTGATCTATCTGTCGTGGCTGGGCCGGCATGGATTCCGGGAACTGGCGCAGACCTGCGCCCGGAAGGCGGAGTATGCCAAGACCCGGCTCGCGGCCATTCCCGGGGTCGAGGTCAAGAAGAACGCCCCGACCTTCAATGAATTCACGATTGAGCTGCCCTGCGACGCCAGCGGCGTGGTGTCGCGACTGGTTGACCGCGGGATCGCGGCGGGATTCCCGCTGGGCCGTTATTACAAGGGCATGGATAACTATTTGCTCGTGGCCGTCACCGAGAAGCGGACCCGGGAGCAGATCGGCCTGTTTGCCGAGGCGCTGGAGGGAGTGTTATGAGCCGGTTGATTTATGAAAAATCAGCGCCGGGGCGCCGGGCGGACAACCTGCCGCGCCTGACCCCGGCGGAGGCGGCGGTAAGCCTGCGCATCCCTTCTAAATATTTCCGGGACCAGGACGCCGATCTGCCCGAGCTGTCGGAACTGGACGTGGTCCGGCACTTCACGAACCTGTCGCGCAAGAACTTCAGCGTGGATGCGAACATGTATCCGCTGGGTTCCTGCACGATGAAGTACAACCCCAAGATTTGCGAGCGCATTGCGGCCCTGGACGGGTTTTCATCGCTGCATCCGCTGTTGCCCCAGTTGCGGGGGGGCGGGATGCTGACCCAGGGCGCCCTGGAGGTGCTCCACGAGACCGAGCGGTGGCTCAGTGAGATTGTGGGCATGGATGCGTTTACCCTGCAACCCATGGCGGGCTCGCACGGGGAATTGACGGGCATGATGCTGGTGGCGGCCTATCATCGGGACCGGGGCAACAGGAAGACCAAGGTCATCATCCCTGATTCTGCCCACGGCACCAATCCGTCCAGCGCGGCGATTGCCGGCTATACGGTGGTGAGTATCCCGACGGGACCGGATGGCGGGATTGACCTGGCGAAATTCGAGGCGGCGCTGGATGACGAGGTGGCGGCGGTGATGCTGACCTGTCCGAGCACCCTGGGCCTGTTCGAGCGCGATATCCTGAAGATCGCCGCCCTGGCGCATCAGCGCGATGCGCTGCTTTACTACGACGGCGCAAATTTGAACGCCCTGCTGGGGCGGTGCCGTCCGGGAGATCTCGGCTTTGATGTGGTGCATGTCAACCTGCATAAGACTTTTGCCACGCCGCATGGCGGA
>JBAXRC010000253.1:0-4124 GCA_037131415.1 bacterium
ATGCTGACATCGGCCCCAAGGCCCATGGGAATGCGGGTCAGTTCCCGCTCAACCGCCTGAAACGGATCATCAAGCGAATCCATGAACAGGCGTCCCAGCACATTCACCACAAAAACTTTTGATCCATCGCGCGCCACATAAAGGCCCGAGCCGTTGCCCGGTGTGCTGGCTGGATAATTGGCCGGGCGCAGCACACGCGGTTCATTATCAATTTGTTCCAGCAATTCGCGCTGGTCCCAAACGTGATTGCCTGTGGTGATCACATCCACCCCCAAGCTGAAAAAATCCCGCGCAATATCCAGTGTGATGCCAAAGCCGCCGGCGGCATTCTCGCCATTGACCACCACAAAATCAGCACCCAATGTGCGGATCAGGCCGGGCAGGTGATCGCCAAGGGCTGTGCGCCCCGTGCGCCCGATCACATCACCGAAAAAAAGCAGTCGCATGATGTGCCCTTACGCGCCGGGCAAAAATGATGGGGCAGGGGGCATGATCACGCCTTGATCGGTCACCACCACATCCACCCCCGCCGCGCGGGCGGCCGCCACCGCCGCATGAGAGCCCGTCCCGCAGTCGGTAGTGATGATCAGGCCGGGCTTGTCGGTCGCGATAAAGTGCTCCACCGCGTCTTTCCCCAGCCCATATCCCTCCTCAAGGCGGTTCGGCAGGTGGCGCGTTACCCGGGCGCCCAGTTTCGTGAGGACCAGGCTCATGAGCGCGGCGCTGGTGACGCCGTCCACATCGTAGTCGCCATAGACCACGATCGGCGTATCGTCGCGAACGGCCTGCCAGATCCGGTCCACGGCCTTTTCCATACCGGGAAGCGTGAAGGGATCACCGATATCGCTGAGGCGGGGATTCAGGAAATGATCCGCTTCCTCCGCCGTCGAGACTTTTCGGGAAACCAGCACCCTTGCCAGGGGAAGGGGTAGAAAAGAAAGACGGGCCAGCTCCTGGGCCAGCCCGTCATCAACGTTCGAGATTTTCCACCGCTTCACGGGGCTTACTTGGCGGATCCCAGATCCGGGGACTTCCAGCGGTACCACGCCAGCGTCACGGGGGTCGCGATGTAGATGCTCGAATAGGTGCCGGTGATCATCCCCACCAGCATGGCCACCGAGAAGTCCCGCAAGGCGTTGCCGCCCATCGCAACCAGGAAGATCACCGAGATCATCGTGAAGAAATTGGTCAGCAACGTGCGGGCCAGCGTCTGGTTGATGCTCAGGTTACACAGGTCCTTGAAGCTCTGGTTGCCCCGGTAAAGCCGCAGATTCTCACGGATCCGGTCGAAAATCACGATGGTATCGTTGATCGAGTAACCGATGATGGTCAGCACCGCCGCAATGATGGTCATCGTGATCGGGAACCCGAGGAGATGACACACGCCGAGCGTGATCGCGGCATCATGGAAGGTCGCCACCACGGCACCCAGACCGAACCCGAACTCGAACCGGAACGCGATATAGATCACCATCGCCACCATGCCGAGAATCATGGCCCACATGGCCCGCGTCATGAGTTCCTTGCCGACCTGCGGCCCGACCTCATCCTGCTGCAACAGTGTGAAGCTGGCCGTGGCAAGTTTGTTTGTCAGGAGCGGGAGCACCTGTTGCCCCTCCTCCGGGGTCGCCACCTTGACCAGCAGGATCTCGCCGACCGTCGACTCCATTCCCTTCTGGAACTGGACCATCGGATCCTTGATCCCGCCACCGGTCAACACTCCGCGCACCTCATCCACACCCGGTTTGGCAGCGAAACTGAGGGTCAACTGGGTACCGCCCGTGAAGTCCACGCCGAACACCTTGGACTGGCTCTCCCGGCCGTGGGCGAACATGATTCCCCACGACACCACCACCACCATAAAGGTACCGCCCAGCCACCATTTCCACTTCCCGATAAAGTCGATTTTCGTCTCCGGAATAAAGGAAAACATCTTCAGGATGGAGATCTTGTTGGTATAGATGGCAATCGCCGAATGGCACATGTGCGTGACCGTCACGGCCGTATACAGGTTGACCAGCAGGCCGGCGATCAGGGTGACCGCATACCCGCGAACCGGGCCCGACCCGAAGATGAACATGATCACGCCGGTCAGGATGGTCGCCACGTGCGAATCGAACACTGCGGCAAACGCGCGGTTGAACCCGGCGTCAATCGCCGCCTTCAGGCTCTTGCCCGCCTTCAATTCCTCACGGATTCGCTCGAAGATCAGAATATTGGTGTCCACTGCCATACCGACCGCCAGCGCGATACCGGCAATACCCGGCAACGTCAGGACCGGCAGGGCAATCGAACCGCCCGCCCTGGCATCGCTCGCGAACATCCCGAGGATAGCGGCCACCACGATCATCCCCAGCGGCAGCAGCACGACGTTCAGGATCAGGGCCAGATCGGCCAGCAACCCGTTCAGCAAATAGTAGGCGGCCATGAGGATAATGATCACCAGGCAGCCGTAAATGCCGGCCTTGCTTCCGCTCGTGACGGAATCCTGCCCTAGCGTGGGATCCACAATCCGCTTCTCCACGATATCGACCGGAGCCGGCAGGGATCCGGCCTTCAGGATGTTCGACAGGAAAATCGCCTCGCTGGGCGTGAAACTACCGCTGATCTCGGCCCGCCCGCCCTGAATGGCTTCGCGGATCACCGGCGCGGAGTAGAGGGTGCCGTCCAGAACGATCGCCATCTGGCGCCCGATCTGACCGGGATTCTTGTCTCCCCCCGGCGCATACGCCCGGGTCGCCCGGAAGAACTTGCGCGAGCCTTCCTGGTCAAACTCCAGATTCACCACGGCCTGGCCCAGCGTCCGGTAATCCACGGCCGCGCGCTTGAGGGATTCCCCCGTCAACTGGGCGCGACGCTCGACAAAGAAAGGCGTGAAGACTTCGCGCCCGGCCACCTTGGATTTCTCGAACAACAGATCACAACCGCGGGGCGCCTGGAACTGCGCCACACGCCGGCGGAATTCCGTGGTCATCTTGTCGTCGGGAACCGTTGTCCGGTCACGGACAAAATAATCGCGCGGGGAGCCGCCATCCGACAGGGAAATGATCTTATAGCCCTCGGGCGCCTTGCCGCTCTCAAGCATCTTGGCGACCAGGTCACCATTTTTCTCATACACCATCCGGAATTCCAGAAACGCGGCATCCTTGAGCATGCGGGCCGCCTCGTCACGCTTCTGCGCATTGACGCCGGGAAGCTGGACCACGATCCGGTTATCCTTCTCCGGGAAGATGACCGGCTCGGCAATGCCCAGGCCGTCCACACGGTTCCGGATCACCTCAAGCGCCCGCATCTGGGCCTCCTTGAGTGAAGACTTGACCTTCTCGCTAACCAACACCTCAATCTCGGCATCGGTCTTCTTGGCGAAATCATCGCCCAGCTTGGTCTTGAGTTCCTCGCGGATCTGGGTGGCCATGCCGACTTCGTCAATCTGGACGGTGAAACTGGTTCCCCCCTTGATATCCAGCCCGAACTTGACCTTTTCATTGATCGGGAAAACCGTCGCAATTGACAGGCCGATCAGAACCACCAGCAACATCCACTTGAAGATCATCTTCTTATCCATAACCGTCCCTCTCCTCGCTACCTTTGATCAACAGACTGAGTCACGCAGGACACCGCCCTTAAACCCCTTATTTTCCGTCAATGTCGCCCGGCGCCTCATCCTTGTCCAGCACACGGACCACGGCACCGCGGGCAATATCAATTTTCACAGTGTCGGAAATCTTGACCGTGAGGGTCTGTTCCTTGACGACCGCCACGACCCCGATCATGCCGCCGCAGAAGAGAATCCGGTCACCGCTCTTGATGGCCTCGATCATCTTTTTGCGCTCCTTCTCGCGCTTCTGCTGGGGACGGATCATCATGAAATAGAAAAGGGCGAAGATGATGACCATATAACCCATCATCATGCCGCTGCCACCCTGCCCCTGGCCCTGGCCGGCCGGAGGAGTCCCCATTCCCAACATCATCATCGAATTCAATAAGCTCATCGATCCTCCTTGTTTTTTATCAGAAACTCTTCCTTAAACTCAGAAAATACCCCTTGATCCAGCGCTTCCCGGACCTCGCGCATCAGCGCCACCGTCCGGTGCAGGTTATGGATCGTAAGCAGCCGGATCCCC
>JBAXRC010000254.1:0-4109 GCA_037131415.1 bacterium
CCTACTTGCTCATTTTCCTCCTCGCACTCGCCGTAGCGGGCTACCACTTCCTGAGTCCGGGCGAGCGCCATGTCACCACGACGGCCTCGCTGGTGACCGGAATCCAGACCCCCTCCAACAAGAAACCCAACGCCACCGCGCCCCAGCCCGGGATCATCCAGACCCTCACGCGCCATCCCGCCGGAAAACTGGCCGTTGATCTCCTCACCCCGAAACGAGTGGGACTGGGAAGTCCGCTCATGAACGCCGCCCTCCTGACCCTGGCCGGCATGTTCGGGGCGTTTCTGGTCCTGGGGCGGCGATCCGGCATCTTGAACCTCATCGGACTCTGGGGACTGCTGACCACCCTGCAGGTCGGCACCGGATTATTGGAATTCAGCCTCTACCAGCGAAGCGGCTGGCTCCTCCTGGAAGTCACGGCGCTAGCAGGCGGATTCATCCTAGCCTGGCTCTGGGACTGGGAGCGGGGCCGAAAAGCCCTCCGCCCCGCGATCCTGCTGGGAATCCTCACCTGTCTTGTGATTGCAACGCTGGCTCCTCCCCGGCACCGCACGATCACAAGTAGCGCCGAAAATGAATTAGCCACGGTTCTGCGCGAGGTATCCGCGCAACGAATCACCGTCCTCAAGGCACGGGGCCCCTTCTCGTTCGAGCGGCACGCCCCTGGCCCCCTGCTTCAACGCGCCGCCGCGGCACCCGGCCTGGCGATCATCACCCGCCGTTACACCCTGTTTTACGGGGACCAAGGGAACCTGGCGGGAGTCCTGCCGGATCCCGCCGCCGGTATCCGGCAGATTCCCGTTGAAAAAGGCACCCGGCTCGCACCGCCGTCCGACCACTTCCTTTGCCTGATCGACCGCTTTTCCGGTCTGCCGGACATGGGGCTGCTGGACTGCATCAGCCCGGACCTGACCCGGTCGCTCGCCCAGCACCAGCCCCTCCTATATGCCCCCAACCAGGGCATCCTCGACTTCCTGAAGTCCCTTTCTCCCGGTGAGTGGACGATCACCAGCGAGTCCCGCGGACCGAACCTCTCCCTCTACTACGTCACCCACGCCCCTGACCCCGAACACTCCCCTTCCCTTCCTTAGGTAGATCTTCGGTTTTGCTTGCCTTCGATCCTTTATCACGCCAGATTAACACTTCATTTGACAGCACGAAAAACCACGTCCTAAACCGCGTGGTGGAATTAACAACAGAACGGACATATCGAACGATGAAATCCGGATCCCGATTTGCAACCGCAGATGAGGTTTTGACTCCTTCTTTTCAGACCATCAACGTCATCATGTCGAGTCTTAACCGGGAATTTGACCTTCCGGATCATCTGGACTTGAATGGGGAACGGTATCCATGGTCAACAACGCTTTTCGGGCAACCCCAGATTTACGCCTCCCGGCTGTGGGAGTTCCCCTTTGCCATTCAGGAGGCCGACCTGTCGCCCGGAATGACATGCGCCGATATCGGGTGCGGCCGGACCCCCTTCACCATTTATCTCGACCGGATTGCCCGCTGCAAGGTGACGGGATTTGATCCCGATGTGTTTGAAACCGGTGACAGGCACAAGGCGTTCGGAGTCCCACAGGAGTTCATCCAGAGAACCGGCCTCACAATAAAACGAAGTGGCATGGATCAAATTGATGTTCCCGACAATTTCTTTGACCGCGTGTTCTGCATCAGCGTCATTGAACACGTGGAGGCCTTGACGGCACGAAAAGGGATCCGGGAAATGGCCCGCATCCTGAAGCCGGGCGGGCGCCTGATCCTAACCATGGACGTCGAACTTTTCAATACTTTGAGCGAGGCAGACCCCTTGTCGCTCGTGTGGGAATCGGGACTGTTTCCGTGCAAATCCCTGGATCTGCAATGGCCGGAAAAGCGATTCGGGAACAGCTATTCCAAAGGGCGCTCCGCCGATGTGTTCGGCCTTGTTCTTGAAAAAAGGGACTACCGGATTGAGCGGCAATACCAGCCCGGCGAAACCGCGGGAGAGTTGAACCGGATCGAGGGATGGCGCATCGCTTCCTCCCGCGCCCCAAAATGGCGTCCACTCAAGATTACGCCCTGGCGCCAACGCCTGCGCAAAGCCGCTAATCTCCTGCTCCATGGAATTTGCCGGGAACCATAAAGAGAAAACCAAGATGACTATTCAAAAAACGACACGAAAAAGTTTGGTGCTTGGCTCGGAAGGATTCGTCGGGCGGGCCTTCTGCCAGTTTCTCGAAGCACAAGGGGAACAGGTCATCCGGTTCGACATCAAGCGGGGGCCCGGTGAGGATGCCCGCGAGGTGGTCTTGCCGCTGAAGGGCGTGGATCACATCTATTTCCTGGCATGGGAAGTCGGTGGCGCCAAGTATTTGTACCGGGACGAGGCCCAGTTCATGCAGTTGGACTGGAACCTGAAACTGCTCCTGAACGTCATGCCCCAGCTTCAGGCAAGCGGCATCCCGTTCCTGTTTGTCTCCTCCCAGCTGGCGGAGGAGCACGACACCGTGTACGGGGTGACCAAACGACTGGGCGAAGTCTGGACCCATCTTCTCCAGGGTGTGCGCGTGCGATTATGGAATGTGTACGGGGCGCACGAGGCCTCGACCGAGCGGAGCCACGTGGTTGCGGATTTTGTCTGGCAGGCCCTCACGAAGGGCGAGATCCACATGATGACCACGGGCGAGGAACGGCGGCAGATGGTCTACATCGATGATGTCTGTTCCGCATTCCGAACCGCCCTCGGTGCGCGACTGGACGGCATCTACGATGTCAGCAGCTTCGAATGGGTGCGGATCCGGGAGGTTGCGGACATCATCGGCGGCCTGACGGGTGCCAAGGTGTTTCCGGGCACCCGCGCCGGCAGCACGCCGATCACCCCCATGCGCGGCAAGATCCCCGGCTGGACCGCGCAGGTGCCCCTTGCGGACGGGCTGGCGCGGACCGTGGACCTGTTCCGCAAGTCCATGAAATAACCCCGGCCTCCTCTCTTGACACCCCCTGTGGTTTCCTATATTTTGCGCGTTAACAGTTTTGTAAACGCTCAGGGGTGTCATGGACGAACCGGCTACAGAGGTAAGGAAGCGGCTGACCGAGGTGGGTGGGCGAACCTCCCAGGACCTCGGGTTGGGACGCATTGTAGGCCAGATCCTGGTGCACCTGTACCTGTCCCCCGTAGAACAATCCCTCGAGGACATCGCGAAGGACCTGGGGCTCAGCAAGGCGGCCATCAGCATTGCCGCCCGGCAGCTGGAAAGCCTCGGCCTGTTGCGCCGCTCCTGGAAGCCGGGCGACCGCAAGACCTACTACCGGACAGCCGACGACATCGCCACCGCCCTGCACCAAGGCCTCCTCATGCTGGTCCGCAACAAGATGAGCCTGCTCGCCACCGAACTGAAACAGGCGGAGGGCGAATTGAAGGGGCTTGGCCCCGATGCTGAATTTGTCCTGGGCCGTGTGAAACGCGCCAAGAAACTGCGCGACACGGCCATGTCCGTTCTGGAGAATCCCGTAGTCAGGTTATTGACCAGGGTGAAGTAAGAGGAGAGAGGAGTCAGGATACAGAAGTCAGAATTCAGAATCATCCTTCATTCTGACTACTGGCTCCTGACTTCTCGAAAGCCTGCATAATCGACAGGGACGGAGTCTGCCCGGATCCGGAATTGATGATTGAAGATTTTAGATTATAGATTTCACAATTCTTCAATCTGCAATCAGAAATCAACAATCTAAAATCTAAAATATGCACAAGACCCACATCAAAGCCCATCAGCCCTGGTGGATCATCAACTGGCGCGAACTCCTGGAGTACCGCGACCTGTTCTGGCTCACCGTCCACCGCGACCTGACCTCCATCTACAAGCAAAGCGTGCTGGGCCCGCTGTGGTTCGTCATACAGCCCATCATGACAACCCTGGTCTTCACTGTGATTTTCGGGAACATCGCCGGCATGAACACCGATGGCATCCCCTCGTTTCTTTTCTACCAGAGCGGCCTCGTGCTCTGGAATTATTTTGCAGGGGTTATGAATGGAGCCGCCTCCTCGCTCCTCTCCAATGCGGGAGTCCTTCGCAAGGTGTACTTCCCCCGTTTGATCCCCCCCCTCTCATCCGTGGTGACATACC
>JBAXRC010000255.1:0-4099 GCA_037131415.1 bacterium
CTTCCGGTACGGAGGGCTCGGCCGTCCCGGCGGGCGGGTTGATGGTTTCCCCGATTCTTGCCAGAAGCAGGGTCAGCACCTTGATTTCGTTGATTCCCTCGCCGTCTCCACTCCCGCCCCTGTCCGCTTCCGGCTTCCTGGTTTTTGAGCGGACCGTCAATTCCTGCCACCCCTCGGGCGTGAGGCCCTCTTCGACCAGGTGCTCGCGCAGTTCCTCGAGCTGGGCCGGGTCATCACTGGCCCGTTCAATCATGCGTGTCAATTTCAGGCCGACCTTGTCGGCGGCACGCTTGTTCTTCATGTACTTGCCGGCAAGATCTTCAAGATCAAGATCCCCGGCGATGTCATCCATCATGGTTTCCGCCGCCTTGGCGGCATGGTCCCCGGCCAGTTTCTGAAGTCTTTCCAGAAGCGCCTTTTCCAGCATCAGGAGTGACCGCTTGATGTGTTTCCGGTCCTTCTGGGTCTTGATGGCGGGATCCTTGATGATTTGATCCACGACCTTATGGATGCAGCCGACCACCAGATCGGTCAGGGATTCTCCCTCCGCCAGATGGGCAATGCTGGCCCGGATTTCAATGGCGCGGAGGATAAGTTCGGCCAGTTTCTCTGAATCGCCGGCAAGTTGACGGATATCCTCGGTGTAGCGGGAGGGGTCGGCGTTGCCGTCCTCCTTCAGGAACGCCATGATATTGTCCAGGTCCATGGCGGCCTTTTCAGCGGCGGACGGCATGTCGGGTGCCGATGAAGTCTGGTCAGGCGTTTCGGGCGCGGCATCGTCCACGCGGCGGTAGGTGAAGGTTTTGGCCTGAATGCTTTTCATGCCCATCGACTTCATCAGGGCGGCCCCGTCCGGTGTGGGCCCCAGTTTTGCGGGAGGCGTCAGCAGGACGGCGAAGAGGTTGAGGTACTCCTCCAGCGGGAACAAAGGTTCAATGCTGAGGCTGAGGAGATTGAGCCTCGTCAGGCGCGTGGCGAAATTTCCCGCGAGGGGCGCATCCGTTGTGGCGGCGCCGTTGACCAGGAGGGCGCCATCCATCACATTGAAATGCAGCGGACCATGGAACTCCATGAACTTCATCGTGACCGTGTAGCTGAGCTCGAGTGAAGCGCGCGCGACCTTGTGGGTGAGTCCGTACAGGAGCGCCATGTTCAGGGACTGGCCCATCAACTGGACGAGATCCACGACATCTGCTTCGATATTTCGTTCCGGCGCCCCCGGAGGTGAACTTGGAGACGATGTGTCCATGGCGGCTGAATAGGTTCTGGTAAACGGTTAATCCGGAAGAACCGAAGGAACGGGACCCGCCTCCTGGTCGGCTTTGATGGCTTGTTCCAGGACCTTGTGGATGTCACCCAGGCCCGGGGAGGGGATGATGATCGTGTCGCGGCGCCCCCCGACATCCTCGGTGATTCGGAGGAAGCGGCCCCGCGGATTTTGCTTCAGGATGAAGGAGAACAGTTTGCGCTCCACCTGAACCTGCTGGCTGAAAATTTCCTCGTCCACAATCCCTCACTCCCTTTACTCATTGTTGTTCGTCAATGGTTCAGCAGGATGCGTTCTGTTAAAAACACTTTCGATATCGTATCGCAAGCCGTCCCAATGTCAATAGGGTGAAGAACTGTGGACAGGAATAACGGGTTGCGCTACATTCCACGCCCGTTATTTTCATTCAACAAAAGGCGGATCAAGGTGATGACGATGCGAAGCAGAATGGGGCGGCTGGGATGGGTGTGTGCGGTGGTGTTGGCGGTTTGCGGAAACGCCCTTGCGACGGAGTTGCCGCATAAAAGTTCCGCCAAAAAGACGGTTTCCGCCACCCATAAGGCGTCCGCAAAGGTCCACGCCAAAACCTCCACGAAGTCCTCGCCGGGGCGGACTTCGCTTCCGCTGCGTTCGGCTGACCCCTATCTCGGATCGATTGTGGTGGATGTTGCCACCGGCCAGGTGCTGGCGGAGAACAACGCCGATGCCAAGGGTTTTCCGGCGAGCGTGATCAAGCTCATGGACATGATGGTGATTATGGATCGTGTCGCCGCCGGACAGCTCAGCTTAAGCAACCAGGTGACGGTCACCGCTGAATCCGCGAAAGTCGGGGGTACGCAGGTCTGGTTGGCCCCCGGCGAGGTCTTCACGGTTGAGGAGCTGATGTATGCGTTGATGCTGCAGTCCGCCAATGATGCCGCCATGGCCCTGGCGATTGGCGTGGCCGGCTCAACGGATGGATTTGTGGAGCTGATGAATAAGAAGGCGGCCGAGCTCGGCATGACCAACACCACGTTTCATTCCGTTCACGGGCTTCCGCCCTCGGCCGGGAAGCAGGGGGACACCTCCACGGCGCGCGATTTATCCGTGCTGGCCAGGGCCTTGCTGTCGCAGCATCCTGAAATCCTCAAGTTTACCTCGACGCAAGTTCGGTCGTTTCGCGAGGGGGAGCATCAGGTCGTGATGCGGAATCACAATCACCTGTTGGGCACGGTCACCGGTTGCGACGGGTTGAAAACGGGCTTCATCTCCGCGGGCGGGTTTTCGCTGGTGGCCACCGCTGAGCGGGGTGGGCGGCGTGTGATTGCCGTGGTACTCGGCAGTCGTGACCGCAAGGTCCGCGATGCACGGGCCGCCGAGCTTCTTAACAAGGGGTTTTTGGCGTTGCCCCCCCTGCCGCCTCCTCCGCCTGTGGTCACGGTGACGACCAATCTGCCGGTAGCCGCCCTGATGACGGAGGAACCTCCTGCCGAGCAGCCTCATGCCGGGTGGCTGAAGGCGGCCGGCATCGGGCTTGTCGCGGGTATCGTCATTCTAGTCGTGGTCTCCTTTATCCGGAAACGTTCGCCCCGAAACGACTTCTAGGCCGCTAGGCTTTGATTTTTAAGGTGGACCGGGACCTCCTGGCACGGTCTGGTCCATACTTGATCTTCCTGTTTACCTAACGCCGCCCGGAGGTCGGCGTCCACCCTTATCCGGCAACTTGGGGACATTCGGAATATTGCCTCGACAGAGGGGGGCGGGGTGTGTGAAAACGGGGTTGTTTTTGGTGAGGACAACCCTATGTACCGCGAATTCTACAGATTGCGCGAAGCGCCGTTCAATGTCACCAGTGACCCCGGTTTCCTGTATTTGAGTCCCACTCACATGGAGGCGCTGGACCACCTCCGCTACGGGATCGAGCAACGGAAGGGGTTTCTCGCGATCACGGGTGAAATCGGGGCGGGGAAGACCACGCTCTGCCGGGCCCTGATCAACCGGCTTGATTCCAAGACGCGGGTCGCCCTCATCCTTAACGCCGTTCTTCCGGAAATCCAGCTTCTGGACGCCATCGCCGAGGATTTCGGCATCGTCCCCGCGCGGCATACCAAGGGCGCCCTTGTCAGGGCCATCAACCGCTTCCTGCTGGAGCAGCTCGCCCTGGGCAATAATGCCGTCCTGATCATTGATGAGGCCCAGAATATGAGGCCCTCGGCCCTGGAAACGGTGAGGATGCTCTCCAATCTGGAGACGGAGAAGGAGAAGCTGCTCCAGATCGTGCTGGTTGGCCAGCCCCAGCTCAAGGAGAAGCTGGACCTGCCCGAACTGGTTCAGCTGAAGCAGCGGATCGCCGTCCGTTTCCACATCCGGGCCTTGAACGAGCCGGAGGTCGCCCACTACATCAAGCACCGGCTGAACGTGGCAGGCGCCCCGGCCGAACTGGTTTTCCTGGAGGGGGCCATCCAGGCCATCCACCTGTATACGGGCGGCATCCCGAGGCTGATTAATATCCTGGCCGACAAGGCGCTCCTGCGGGGGTTCGTGAAGGAAACGTTCATCATGGACCTGGATCACATCCAGACTTGCATCAGGGAACTTGACGGGGAAACCGTACTATAAACCACCTTTATGAGCACGATCAGCGAAGCCCTGAAAAAAGCACAGAAGCGACGCCTTGAAAATGGCCCCGGCCCTGAAATGCCGGCGGGGCATGACGCGCCGGTTCCCCGGGACGGCCATGATGGACGGGATCCGGTTTCCGCCCCCGGTGTGTCGAATTCCCCGTTGACGGGAATCATTGTGGTGGTGTTGGGCTTGTGCCTGGTGTTCTTTATCGTGTGGAACCGCTGGCCC
>JBAXRC010000256.1:0-4088 GCA_037131415.1 bacterium
GTGCAGATCAATGCCCCCTATCCGGCCACGGCGTTCCTTGCGGGAATTCTGGAGCGGGAGGGGCACGAAGTCCTTCAGGTTGATGCCTCCTTGATGCTCGCGCTCCGCCTTTTTTCAAGCCCAGGCATCGCAAGCATCCGAAAGGCATTGTCCACCGGAATCCGCTCCAGCAGCGTCCGCCATTTCCTGAAACATAGCCGCGACTACGCCGGGACAATTGAGCCTGTCATACGGTTTCTTCAAGGGCATACCCCCTCCCTTTCGAAACGGATCATATCCAGAAAATACCTCCCTGAAGGCCCCCGTTTCGCCCCGCTCGACCAGTCCCTGTCGGACGATTCGCAATCCATCAACCATCTTTCCCGACACGACCTCGCCATCCATCTTGCGAGCCTGTACCTGGATGACCTTACCGACGTGATCCATGACGGCGTGGATCCCCGTTTCGAGCTCGCCCGCTATGGCGAAAAGCTGGCAGCCAGCGCACCCACTTTTGACGCCATCGCCAGAGCCTTGAGACGGAAACAAACTCTGGTGGACCAGCTTATCGAGATGATCGCTTTCGGCCTTATACGCGATCATAAGCCTGAACTGGTCGGATTCACCCTGCCCTTCCCCGGCAATGTCTATGGAGCCCTCCGTATGGCGCGGGCCATGAAACTCGTTGAGCCGAGTCTCCCCGTTGTCATGGGCGGCGGCTATGTAAACACGGAATTGAGGAACCTGTCTGACCCCCGTATTTTCAATTACGCCGACTACCTGACGCTTGATGAAGGAAAACTTCCCCTCCTCCGTATCATTGATCATCTCAGTGACCTGATCCCGGCAGGAAAACTGGTCCGCACATTCATCCGAAAGAGTGGCCGGGTCCGCTATATCGATAACTCCCCGTGCCCGCCGCCCCGCCCCTTTTTTATCGCGCCCTCGTTTACGGGACTGCCGCTCAATCACTACTTTTCGATGATCGAGAGCCCAAACCCGATGCACCGGATCTGGTCCTGCGGACAGTGGAACAAGCTTATGCTGGCACACGGATGCTATTGGCATCGATGCGCGTTCTGTGACACCCGTCTCGACTATATCCAACGTTATGCGGCCACACCGGTCGCCGCGATTATTGATCAAATCGAGAAGGCAATCAGGGAAACCGCAAAAACTGGATTTCATTTTATCGACGAGGCCCTCCCGCCGGCCTTGTGCCGGGCACTTTCAACCGAACTCATCGCGCGAAAGATCCGAATCTCTTGGTGGGGTAATGTCCGCTTTGACAGGGCATTTACCCCCGATCTTGCATCCCTCATGGCCAAGGCCGGTTGCATTGCCGTGACCGGCGGGCTGGAAGCCGCGACCAACCGGTTGCTGTCCTTTTTGGATAAGGGATTCACTCTGGAACAGGCGGCAAGGGTCACCCGCGCTTTTTCCAACGCAGGCATTCTGGTTCACGCCTACCTGATGTATGGCTGCCCCTCCCAGACAGAGCAGGACACCGTTGACTCACTCGAATTTGTCCGTCAATTATTCGAAGCAGGGAACATCCACTCCGCCTACTGGCACCGTTTCGCACTGACCATCCATAGTCCGATCTTTCAGGATCCCGCCCGATACGGCATCCGCCTCGTAAAGCAGTCCAAACCTACCTTCGCCTGCAATGAGGTTCCCTATGTGGACTCCATCACCTGCGACCACAACGCCATGGGACGAGGACTTCGGAAGTCCCTCTATAACTACATGCAACATGCCGGGCTAGATATGGAGCTTCAAGCGTGGTTCGACACTCCGATTCCGTCACCCACACTGTCTACTGACCATGTGTCTGTTGCTGGAATGTTGCACGAGGCGCCAAAAATGAATAATGTGCGCAGAAACAGCTGAAGGGGAATATTAGAATGCGATATGCAGTCATCATGGCGGGGGGATCGGGAACACGGCTGTGGCCAATGAGCCGCGAAACTCAACCCAAGCAACTCATCCCCTTCATCAAGGGAAAAAGCCTCGTCCAAATTGCCGCACATCGCCTGGAAGGGCTTGTGCCTGCATCCAACCGGTATATCTGTGCCGCCATCAAACAGGAACCCCTGATGCGCGAGGCACTCCCCGAACTCGGCCCTGCCCAGTTTCTAGGGGAACCTTGCGGTCGCGACACCCTGAATGCTGTGGGATTTAGCGCCGCCATCCTCGCCAAAACCGATCCAGAGGCCGTGATCGCCGTCTTCACCGCAGACCACATCATTGAGCCCATTGACAAGTTCCTCGCGATCGTGGATCAGGGATACCGTCTTGCCGAAAGGACGCCTGACACCCTGGTGACCTTTGGCATTGCGCCAACCGCACCTGCGACCGGGTACGGCTATCTCCAACTGGGCCGTGCCCTGGAAAACGGCGCCTATATCGTGGATCAGTTCCGGGAAAAACCCGCCGCCGAACTGGCAAACGACTATTTCAAAGCCGGCCCGACTCGCTACCTCTGGAACAGCGGAATGTTTGTCTGGCGCGCCAAAACCCTTCTGGACTGCATCCGCCGATACCACCCGGAAAACCATGCCGGACTGATGGAGATTGCCAATGCCTGGGGCACACCCAGCCAACAGGAGGTCATGAACCGGGTTTATCCAAACCTGAAGAAAATTAGCGTGGACTTCGCCATTATGGAACCCGCTTCCCGCGACTCCACCGTCAAGGTGGCTGCCGTACCCATGCCGTTGCAATGGCTGGATGTGGGTTCCTGGCCGTCATTCGCGCTTACTTGCCCGCAGGATGGGCAGGGAAATGCGACGGGTGACGGGAAGTCATTGTTGCTGCGCAGCGAAGGCATGCTGGTGGCATCAAGTGACCCCCAGCACCTAGTGGTCGCCGTAGGGTGCAAGGATCTGATCGTGATCCACACCCCCGAAGCCACCCTAATCTGCCCCGCCGACCAGGCTGAATCCATCAAGGAAGTCCAGAAACTGGTAGCCGAGAAGTTCGGCCCGGGGTATGTTTAGTTGTAACGACAACCCGGCAACTACCTAGATCATCACTGTCCGCCCAGATGCCGATCCAACAACATCCCTGAAAGGGGAGCCATCTGGGGAACCAACTGCAGGGTGCCGAAGGCAAGCCTCGCTATTTGTTCGAGAGCCAGACTATTCCATGCGGCAGCCCTCACGGTCTTACCCCAGCTCATTGCGCCGTGTCGGGCCACCAGAATCCCGGGCATATCCATTGGATCAAGCCGGGCAAGGCGTTCAACAATCACACCCCCAATGCTCTTCCCGTAGTTCCTCTCAACTTCAGGTTTGCGCAGGGCACGCGTCACCGGAATCTCGCCCTTGAAACATCCCGCATGAAGCACGCCAAGGCAAGGAATCGGGCGCTCCGCCTGGGCAAATAGGGTGGCATACCGCCCATAGGTCGTGACAATTCCACCAAGCTGGGGGTATGACTGATAGAGGGCTAAATGGGTTAAGGTATCCGGACTGACAGTCAGGGAACCGGCCACAACATTCCCCGAAAAATCCAGCACCAGCATATCATCGGGCGTCAGACAGGCATGTGGAATCTCAGCCGGCTTGACCACCACAACACCCTGCGGTCGGTCAATGGCGCTCGCGCCCCCCTTGTCCATGAATAGGAGGTTATTTTTATCAAGCTCCTTGTTGGCCTCACACACCTCTGCACGAATATCTTTGAATTTCATACAGCCCAACCCTTCACCTTATGGCCCCATTCCAAAAGCCTGTGAGTATAGAAGCCCGTCAATTGATCCGTCAACATCTGGATGTCCCGCATTGACACCACCCCGCCCTTTTTCTACCCTTCCGCCCCCAATGGACAACGTCTTTACATCTGAAATCGCCCGGCGCCGTACGTTTGCGATCATCTCGCATCCGGATGCCGGAAAAACCACGCTCACAGAAAAGCTCCTCCTCTATGGCGGCGCCATTCAGCTTGCCGGTTCCGTGCGCTCGCGGCGGGATCGAAAAAACACGACCTCCGACTGGATGGAACTGGAAAAGGAACGCGGGATATCCGTGTCATCCACCCTGCTCCAGTTTGAATATGAGGGCTGTGTGATCAACCTGCTCGACACACCCGGTCACAAGGACTTC
>JBAXRC010000257.1:0-4075 GCA_037131415.1 bacterium
GGACACTTGAACTGATTCGTCAGGAGATGATGGATGGATTTGAGGTCTGCCGCGGATGACCCCTCCTTATCAAATTCAACCTGGGCCAGAATGACTATCTGACCAAGCCAACGCCATTCCAGAAAATGGTAGTCAGAAGTCAGGAAAACAGGCAGCCCAGATAACCGATTGGCAGGAAGTTGTAGCAGATCCATGGGTTTCCCCAGAATCTGCTCCAAGTATCGGGTTAACTGTTGATTGATCTTCATACATCAATAATACATCATATTTCAGATATTAAAGCAATATGGTTTATTATCTATTTTTCGAGTTATTGCTTTGAAATAGGCGCGAAGAATGCCGCTGGGGACGGTTCGACTGCGCTCACCGCAGGCAGCGGCTACTACAGTGAGGAAGCAGTTGTGCGTGCCTGTTCCGCCCGGCCCTTGGCCGTCAAACGGTATTTCTGGAGACGGCTGTTGGGTTTATTGGGAATGGGGGCGCCTGCGGCGCAGTTGTTAGTTGTCAGGTTGTTGGGTTGTTGAGGGGGAAGG
The DNA here is from genome assembly GCA_037131415.1 of bacterium. Taxonomy (GTDB): domain Bacteria; phylum Verrucomicrobiota; class Kiritimatiellia; order CAIKKV01; family CAITUY01; genus JAABPW01. The sequence goes on from JBAXRC010000257.1 coordinate 534, forward strand.
GGCGTCCGCTGGGCGTGGATAAGAGCTCTACCTATCTCTATTTCAAAGCGATCCGGGGCTTGCGACTGGAGAAGTTCCCAGCAATGGATGACGGCGTCGGGGCTGCCAGGGACGGGCAATTAGCACCGAATATACAAGTAGTGATTTATATTTAGTTATTGATTTATTATATCGACGAAGTATTGTCGTCCTATGAGTTCCATCCAGAGACAAGCCAGGACTGAACCCCAGGAGGCGATCATCCGCCTCCGAGGTCAGGCCGTCATCCTTGACGCTGATCTTGCCGCGCTTTACGGGGTGACGGTCAAGAGACTTAATGAACAGGTAAAGCGCAATACGGATCGGTTCCCGGATCATTTCATGCTTCGCCTTACCGAGGCGGAGTGGACGCATTTGAGGTCGCAAATTGCGACCTCAAAGACTCGCGGCGGGCGTCGCTATCCCCCTTATGCCTTCACGGAGCACGGCGCCATCATGGCCGCCACAGTGCTCAGCAGCCCCCAAGCTATCCAGATGAGCATCACTATCGTCACCGCCTTCGTCAAACTGCGCCGCATGGCCCTCTCCGTCGAAAGCCTTGCCCGCAAGGTCGCAGCCCTTGAAAACAAGTACGATGCCAGTTTCAGCGCCGTCTTCGATGCCATTCGCGACCTCATGGAACCACCGGTTCCGCCCCGAAAACGGATCGGGTTCCAGTAACAATGGAAAAGAGTCAAACGGAAATCAGGACGTGACATCAGTATTCAGAAATCGGAAATCAGCGGAAGAAGGGCAACCGCAGATGAACGCAGAAGACGCGGATAAGATTCACCGCCCGCTGCGCTCGAGGCACGGAGACACAGAGCGTTTATTAGGGACAGGCAATATGGTGACGATCTGGGAGACGGAGAGGAGTCAGTAGTCAGGAGTCGGGAGACAGAATTCGGAATCGGAACCGCAGATGAACGCGGAAGACGCGGATAAGATTCACCGCCCGCTGCGCTTGAGGCACGGAGACACAGAGAAGAAAATGCAATGTGGCGGGGTTTTAATCCCGCAACGGTTCTTTGGGGGAATTGGGGGAAACATGCTCGTGATCTTAGTGTAATTCTGGTGAAGCAAGTGTTGCGATCTGCTCCAAGCGCTGAACAAGAAGAGGGAGGCGCGCTTGACTGGCATCGTCTGCGGGCAGATGACCTGGCAGTGCATCTCGAAAAGCTGACAACTGAAGCAACGCCCTAATGCTCTCTGATACATATTCACGCAAATCGGAGCGTTCATTGGCAAGTTCAGCGCACAACGTCTTTCGGCCATCCACAACGGTTAATATATCTTCGAGATCATGACTGGCCATGAAATCCGATTTGCCACGATCAGCGAAGGCAACAAGTTTTGTGGCCAGGAAACACGTTGCGGATACGGTATTGATAGTGACGTGTTTCACGGAACGCCGGGCCGATGTCTCAAGCGCATATTCGAACCAACGTCCACTGAAGTTCCCAGTGGGATCATGCATCGGCATAATATCCACTTTTACCCCACCAACAATCCAACGGCAAAGGGGCGCGCCTTCGGAAGTGTCGTGACTAAATTTGGCCTCATCCCTTAATTGGGCCTCCAGGTTGGTGTACTGGATTCGCGTAACAACTTTAACAATCGCATCGACATCGTCGGTCTGACGAGGGAATGCCAGCCGGGGATTATCGAGGAGAAATCCGACTATGGCACCCCCAGTGAATGCAAATTTCACACCTAACGGTTCCAAGCGACGTGAGACATTCTCCAAGTCCTGGATATCAACGGGACGCATAGTACTCCAACCTTTCGCGAATGATTTTCTCCGCCAATTCCCGCTCGCGGGCACGCCCTGCGCCCCTAAGGGCATCGGCAAGTACAAGCCACTCATAAAGCGCCGGATCCTGCCGGATTGCAACCGTGACCGACCGGCAGATAGGGTGAATTTCCAAACCGGCTGATGAGCCTTCCGGGTCAGGCCACACGGGTATATCGGGATCATCATCTGAGACCCGGAAATATCTGGAGAGTGGGGCGGCAGCAAAACCTGTGCGAATTCCCCTGGTGCGCCCCCCGGGTCGGACGGACAAAACATACTTCAACCCATGAATCAAAAACTCCGCCACGGCGGATTTGTTGGGCTGGTAGGTTTCTGGATTGATAAGCCCGGCACGGCGAGCCCGATGGAAAGCCGCATGCGTTTCAGATGCACTAATCCCTAACTGTTTTCCAAGCAGGTCAAAACTCCCTGGCCATTCTGTCGCCAGCAACTTGAGCACAACAAGGATGTCTTGAGGCTTTATATTCATATAGATACGCTATTCGCGAATAGCGAATATGTCAATACGAAAAGTGATTGTCCGGGTACCCGACCCGGTTCTCCACGTTTCGGAGCCGGTGCCCGCGCCTGTTCCAGTGCCTGAGCCGGAAGCAGCCATTCCCCTGGAGGGCGAGGCTTGCCGAGCCGAAGTCCATGGGCCGTCCCCTGTTCCCGCAGAGCAGGAAGCGGCCGAGCAGGCGCTTGAAAGAGACGAGCCGTTCACCGGAAACCCCTCACCTCAGTCCTCTCCCTCAAGGGGAGAGGATGAAGCGGCGGCGGTGGTGACGCTGGCTGGCCGATCCGTCAGAAGATCAAGGTAGAGAATGGTGGATCCAAATTGCTTCTGGAATCTCTTCTCTTTCCATTCGAAGCCAGCCCCGCCCAGCCTTGTTGTGGTGGTGTCGTACATCCCGCTGCTGAGCCCCAGGGCCACGCCCACATCAACATCCATTGTCACTGGCGGCAGATCTCCGCCCGATGGATGGCAGATGTACCGGGGCACCAAACCGCCAACCAGAACAAGATCCTCTCGAAAATCCTGCAGAACCGCCCAAACGGTCAGCAAGGCAGCCTCTGCTCGTATTGTATCCTCTGCGGAATACTGGTTGTAGTGTGCGTATTTCATGATTTACAGAACCCTTTCCAGCCACGAAGCGCCTTGGCTTGATCATCGCCCCGGAGGCCGGCACGGATGAGATCCAAGTAGATCTGAGCATCGCAGACGAGCGGGAAATCGTCAACCCGTTGCACGGTTTGAAAGACACCGGGAAGGGGTGGATCAACAGTAATTCGGCGTGCACCATGGCCATCCGGTTTGCCGCTGATGCAAACACCCCCAACTTCCCCGGTCTGTTGATTGATTTTGACCACTTCTCCCTCGACGGAGAGAAGCGTTCGGAGGCTGCTGGCTGGATTCTGGGACTCGAATATCGCGGACAAACGACTGAAATCAACCCTCACCCCCACCCTCTCCCCTCCCAGGGAGAGGGAGTTAATGGGGGCGTCCATGTTCTATCCATGTCAAGTTGTTGCACCACAGCGTAATACACCTAGAATTGACTCGACTATGGACCTTAAAGCCTGTTTTGCCCCCTGAAAACGAGCCGTAAGGAGAGGCGCCTAGGGCAATATATCGCCTCAAGGCGAATGAGGACATCCGCCCCACAACGGTGCTCTGCGCGTCCTGCATGAGCGCCACATGATTGTCATTTAACGCTTGTGCTTACAC
>JBAXRC010000258.1:0-4063 GCA_037131415.1 bacterium
ATGCGGGAGACATCAAATGACCCGTCACTCAGGATGCCCGCCGCCACATCCTGATCCACGCCCAGGTTGTCCTGCAGCTTTTTCAGGATATTAGTGGTTCCGAAATCAAATTTCCTAACCATCACCAGCATCCCCTTGCTGACAAATGAAACCATGGTCACCGCCGCTCCAAAATCCATTACCGCCACACAGTCATCGAGATGTTTCTGCCCTGGCCCTTTCAGGAAAGCTGTCAGGCTGGATAACCCCGACACCTCTATCGAACAAGGGGCGGGAATACCCACAGGGAAAAGCCCGCACAGTGCATGGGCCTCTGAATCAGGAAGACCTACCGCCAATACCCGTTTCTCGGTTCTGGTTTCATGTATCGGTTCATAGCCGACCCGGAAATGGGAGGCCTCATTGATCCCCATCAGTTCATATATATGCGCGCCTATTGTCTTGTCGGTATTGGCAGGAAACGTCAGCATCTTAATTAACGCCTTGGTGTTGGAGGTGGCCAACGCGACATAACGCGCTTTCAGTGATTTTGGCAACGCTCCCGACATCGACTTGACAGGTTCGACAAGTGAAATCACAGGAAGAAGGTCAGCTGCAAAAAGAACAGCTTTGCCATTGACGCGCTTAATCCGAACAACCTTCGTGCCGGAAACTCCAATATCGACGCCTAACACGTCAAAATAGTCACGATGAAAAAGCTTAATGAATTCGGCTATTTTGATCATGCCGTTAACGCCATCCTGTTCCCTTAATACACAAGCCGTATAACAGACAAAGCAAATACGATGCCAGCAATAAAGCAGAATAAAAGATGTTTCGCAAGCCCCTTTATCCCTTTGATAAGCATTAAGATGCAGACCAAGTGCAAAAAACCATTTGAGGGGTAGCTAAACGATTTCTTGAGGAGTGATTCAACGGGGAATACAATTCGGCATTAATCTTCTCAGGAATGCGAATTTTTCAGGAAGGATTTTGGCGAAGGCCTCGAAAACCATCCTTACCCTTTGTTTATTGATGGATACTGGCTGATTGCAAATATTACTCGTAAAGGGCACGAATAATGCTATTAAACATAATATGCCAATGGGAGAAAAAGATATCTTCATGAATATAAAAGAAACGCTTTTCCCGCCAAGCAACTGCATCGCGGGAATGACCTTGGTTGAGGTGCTCATTGCCTTGGCCTTAACAGTACTCCTCTGCGCAGGGTTGTTTCGGGTCGGCTTAAAAGTGTCCGCATACGGAGAAGACAACCGCTCGGCAACCGAGGCGCGATATTTTGCCAAGGAACGGCTTGAGGAAATGCTGGCCACAGGACGGGCCAATCTGACGTCCTCATCAACACTTCTGCTTTCGGATACAAATATTAGCACCAGGGGATATCCCATCATACGAATTCCCAGGGTCATCTGGCATGCGGCAGACAAGTCCGTTACGGGAACATCAAACGCGGTCTACGGGGAATTGCATGTTGATGTGGCGTATTGGAGTCCGTTGATTTCCCATACCGTGACCGACACATTTTCGACGATCATTCAATAATTTTGCGAAAGAAGTGGCATGAGAAACCAGAAGTCAAATATGAACCTGCGGAAGCGCGATGGCTTTACCCTTACCGAAGTCGTGATCGCCTCCTCTATTTCGGTTCTTGTGGGAGTTGCCGTAATGACCTTGTTTTTATGGTGCGGGAGTACCGCCTCCTTATGCTCCAAGATGTCTTGGTCACAATATGAGGCCTCACGGTCTGGGGCAACGCTCACGTCCTATATACGCAATGCATCGGCCATCTACACCAATGACATTGTCAGGGGAAGGTGGGTAGATCTCCGTTTTGTCAGCGGAACCAATTCATGGGTTGCCCGTCTGGTATATACCAATGCACCAGGAGTCCTGCGCGATGGGCGCATGTATCTGAAACGAGCCAACGAGACCGAGGCCATCGTAACCCGCGGAATGACCGAGATTATGGATGAACATGGCTTCACAACCCCCGTTTTTACAATCGTTGGAACCAACTGCATTCGCGTGGCATATAGGGTTTCGGAACCAGGAATAAACGGTGAACGCGCCTCGGATGACGAGACGTATGCGGCCTGCGTCAGACTCGCCGTCAAACTTAGAAATAATTAACGAATTTATCGAGCTTTTGCTGGAGGAAATATGAACACAAAATCGCACCCCGACCAGTCAGGAAAAGAAGGCGCCCTGCTCGTTATGACCGTTATCATGCTGGCCATCGCAAGTATCGCTTTGGGCTCCATGTTGACATCCCAACTCACCTTCACCCGGGTTGCGCATCTTTCAAATTCCAGGGAGAAGGCTGCCTTTTTTGCAGATGCAGGACTGCAATCCGCCCTCCTGAAGCTCAATCAGGCTTCGGATGGGAATATCTCCCTTTCAGAATCGCGTTCCTATTTCGGAAGAACCAATAATTTTACCGCCACTGATTGGGGCTTCCAAAGCCGCTATTTCCTGACAAATGGAGTCAGCATGATTTCTTCAACAGGGCAATATAATTCTTGCCAAATCATTGTACAGGCCCAAGTCGAGTTGGGTGCCGGGAACAGAACTGTACATGCCCTTTATGCCCACGCCCTCTTCGCCGGAAATTCATCAGCATCAAACTATACTATGGCCATCGGCGGGGCCGGAACTTCTGCCGATTTCGTCCGGGGCGATGTGTACTCCGGGGGCAATCTAACCCGTTCAGGTGATGCGCTGTTGCGCCTGACAGAAGTCCTTGTCTCCACCAATAACACGGGCATCTGCGGGATTGGTGACAGCTGGACAAACGCCTACGCCACGCAATCATTCACCAATCCGTTGTCACAATCGGATTTCAACACCTATGCGGCATCCATGGCCCCCTACTCGAATAAAGTTTATAACAATGGAAAATACGATCTGGGCGAGGCCTATGTCGATACGATTGGAAACGGCCGATACGATCTGGGCGAACCCTTCACCGATCTTAATGGCAATGGCGTCTGGAATACGGGAGATTCATTCATCGACCGAAACGGTAATGGAGTCTATAACATCGGAATCGACACGGTTGTCGACCACGGAAATGGTAAATGGGACGCAGGCGAGGAATGGGTTGAGGATTCGACACATTCCCAGCGGATCAACGGGAAATATGACCCGGCAGGGGGATACTGGAGTGGCACCACTTGGAAAACCACATACAAAGTCGGGAAAACCACCTATTCCTGCGCAAGTTGGCCTGCGGAATCTTTTGAGGATGTTGGTGATGGTGTTTATACCCCGGCAGAGCCATATGTGGATCAAAATGGGCATTATGATGTCGGCGAACAATTCGTGGATGACCGCAACAGCATTTATGACTATGGAACCCAAACGAAAGGAGCCCTGACAGGAATGCCTTCACCAGCCGGAGGCCAACTTCAAGCTACAGGATATAATCCGGCCATTGACCCACCAGATCTTCAACATATGTATTACGCCAACAGTAAAAGCACAGCGGCTCCGATAGATGCCTTGCCCCGCTGGGGAAATGATGTCACCGTTCAGGCATCGGACTATGGAACCGCGAAGGCCATCACCGACCTAACCCGCCCCCAACACATTTTCGTGCGTAATCCACCCAAAAGCGGCAGTGTTTCCAGCGGCGGCAAGACCATTTACGGTCGTTCCTATACTTCCACAACCAATAACGGGGTTCCAGTTGACGACTATTTCTTCGAGGATCCGGCTGACTCAACGTATAACACGTCAGTTTCATCGGCTTCTATCGACGGCACTGCACAAACGTCCCCCATGTATATCAACGTCCAGTCAACTGCAAACGGACTCCTTTATTATGTGGATGGCAACGTCTGGATTCATCATCCACAAGTGTACAGCATGCGTTTCCGGACACCAGGCACCCGTATCACGATTGTCGCGAGTGGCAACATCACAATTTCGGATGAATTCTATTACAATGCTGATTACAGGGCGGGAATTACACCCGCAGAGGTCAACAGCACCATCGTCAGTGATCCATCTGACGCCTTTTGCCTGATTGCGATGAAACGATCCTCCTCCTCAACCAACACGG
>JBAXRC010000259.1:0-4059 GCA_037131415.1 bacterium
AAAGAGCGCCAGCACCGGATAGGCCGGCAGCACGTAATGCGGCAGCTTGGTGGCGACAAGGCGCATGAGGACGATAACAGGAACCACCCAGCAGAGGAGCAGTCGCCCGACAGTGGCCTCTGGCATGTTCGCGTTGCAGGGGGCGAGGGGATTCTTCCTGGCGAAAAGGCGTGGCAAATAAAGTGTCCAGGGGAAAAACGTCAGTAACAGCACAGGCAGGTAATAAAAATAGAAAATAAAATTCTTTCCCCCATGGCTCTCCATGGCGTTGAGGGATCGGCTGACCACATGCTTGCCAATTCCCATTTGCAGGAATTCGCCGTTTGTGGCTGCATTGGCGGGCAGGCCCCATGCCAGGAACAGGCCCGTGGATGATGCTACGGCGAACAGGAGCCAGCCCGTGTAGGGCAGGGGGCGAATCGCCCCGTTCCGGACAAAGATCATGATGCTGGCGATAACCAGGAGCGGGACAACCAGTCCCACCGGGCCCTTGGTCAGCATGGCGCCAGCGAGCGATGCGATCATCAGCGAAATGTGCCAGAACCGGAATCCGTCCAGCCATGACAGCAAGAAGGCGAAGAGCGCGCTGCTGATGCAGGCCAGCAACAGCGCATCGGTTGTTGCGGCGGTTCCGCTGACGGCCATCAATGGCGTAAGCATCATGCATAATCCCGCCATGATTCCGGCTTGCCTGCCTGCCAGGCGGCGGGCGATCCAAGCCGCCAGCAAGGCAGCCAGAAGGGTGGCAATTGGCGCCACGAGGCGGCAGGAGAGTTCGGAGACACCCAGAAGACGCACGGGGACAGACATGAGCCAGTAGATCAGGATGGGCTTGTCCGGACGAAGCGAGCCGTTGAAAGTCGGGTAGAGATAATTACCGGACTCCACCATTTCGACTGTGGCGCGCGAGAAACGCGGTTCGTCGCGGTCCCACAGGGTGGAGGCCGTGGTGAGGGAGAGGTAAATGGCGAAGAGAAGGGGGAAGAGAAGAAGTGAACTTCGAATGCCAAAGGTTCGTTTATTTCTTCGCTGCCAGGCGGGAATCAGGCGGGCGATCAGGAGGAATGCGCCGGGCGGGCCCCAGACGCGGAGGAAATCGATTACAAAAGGAGTGGCGCGGGCCCAGGTGAGATTGGCGATGGAAAACGAGATGATCAGAATGCCGAGGATGAAAAACCAGCGACGGGGAGGTTGCCAGCGGCGACGCCGGAGAAGGGACAAGGCAATGGCATAGGCGATTATGCCGAGCGCGGCTCCGGTCAGGGCGTCACTGGGAAAATGGCGCCCGTCATAGACCCGTCCCGTAATGACACCGCCGGTGATCACGGCTGCAAACGGTGCGGTCCATGGCGAAGCCGTCATAAGGGGTGCGCAGAAGGCGGCCGCTGTGGCGGCATCTCCGCTGGGGAAGGATTCATCGTTCGTAAAGGCCGGGCGTTCACGTCCTACGACGATTTTGAGAGGCGTAACCAGTATGGCAACCACACCCAAGGCCAGCAAGAGGTGCCATGCTTTACGGCGCGCCCCAGCCACTCCCAAAGCCGCGATGATCAAGAGCATGACGTCACCCTTCCCGAAGGGACGGAAGAGGTTCAGCACCTCCTGGACGATATGGATTTTCCCGACGCGGTGGGAGAACGTCCGGAGCATCTGGTAGAGGGCTGTGTCGTGAGGGTAAATGGCAACCGCCGCCGTCAATAGAACGGCGGCCGCCAGCAAATAGCCCGCATAACGATGTTTCTTGAAAAAGCCCATGAAGCGGCTAATCAAACCACACAGGGCGGAAGAGTCAAGACAATGAGATGCGTTGTCAATGCGCCTTACTTTTTATTCAGCAAAGACGCCCCGCCAAGTTCACCGAGATTGGCTTTCTCGAGGTCGGTCCAGAGGGTTCCCTGGCCTGAGTGCAGGATGTTGATATTCAGGTCATGGCGGAGGCTTCCGGCGAATTCATAAAGGCTGTAGGCGGAGGGATCACCAAAGGCCTGGGTTTTCATCTGGGAGCCGCGGGCCCGCTCGCTTTCGACAAGCTTCATGGCGTCGGCGGCGGCTTTCCCGAGGGTACGGGTCTTGTTGGCCCGGACCGCGGCGGTGTCTTTGTCAATCAAGGCAATCTGCTGAACCGTGCCGGCTTGAATTTCGGCCACCTGTTTGTCCTGGTCGGCCGCAATCTCCGCCTTGAGCTTCAGGGTCTCCTGGGCAACCTGGGCGCGGCGCTGTTCGATCAGTGACTGGTTGCTGTTCAGTTCAGCCTGCTTCCGTGCCGTGTTCTGTCGTTCGATGTTGGTCAGGTTCTGCTCTGTGGCGATACTGGCCTTCTGGATCGGGTCAAGAATCTGCATGGGAACATCCACATGTCGGATGAGGGCATTGTGGGTGACGATCTTCTTCTCGGCCATGGTCCTGGATAATGCCTCCGTCATGTCGTTCTGGAACTTCTCGCGGCCCTCGCCGACGATGAAGTCCTTGGCCCGGTATTCTGAACCCTTGTTGCGGGTGATGGACAGGATCTGCGGCATGATGATTTTGTCGACCACGGCAGGGAGATCCCCGTAGCTCCGGTACAGCCAGGCAATGCTTTCCGGAAGGAGTTCGTACTCGAGGGTCATGTCGAGGCTGATAAGAAAGCCGTCACGCGACGGGAAGGAGACGAACTCATTGAGGACATGAACGCTGTCGGTATCACGCTGCTGCATGGTGGGCCGCTTGGCCGCAGGCTGGTTGGCTGTCCGCTGCTGGATATCAGCATCCATCTGTTGGTAATAGTCGCGGCGCTTGGCCTGCTGTTGTTTCAGCATATTCCCCTGGAGGGCTTCCATGGCGGCGTTCTGCCCCTCGATTTTGGCCTTGGTAATCACGGCGCTGCCCTCGCGACCCAGTAGTGAGACCTGGTTGACGCCGATTTCCAGGACGTTGATCTGGAATTCCTTCGGGTTCACATAATACAGGCCCGGCTGGAGAATGTCCGATCGGACGCCCTTTTCTCCGGGCTTGGCGAAGGCGCCTTGAGGGGCCTGGGTTCCGGATAGCGAGGTGATGAGGCCGACATAGCCGATGGGAATTGCCACGGCGTCCTCGATCTGGATCTCATAGCCGATGGGGTTAAGGCGGTATTTTCCCGGACCCAGAACGCGGCGGGAAATCCCCTTCTGTCCATCATTGGCGAGAAATTCGCCCTGTGGCAGTTCGTTTCCGACCTTGGCGGTGATTACCCCGACCTTGCCGGGCGGGATGTTGATCACGGGCATGATCTGGTGGTCAAACTCGTAGGGGTTCCGGAAATGGCGGCCCTCACCGAGAACCTCCTCCTGAATGCCCATTTGTCCCTTCTTGGCCAGGATTTCGCCCGGTGGCAGCGGGGTGCCGATCCTGGCGATGAGGATCGCCATCTGGTCCGGCTCGACATAAAAACGGCAGAAGCCCCATTCCCAGGTAAAGATGGCGAGGAGAATAAATGCGACGGCACCAATGATGACGGATTTAAGCGAATTCATTATTTGACCTCCTTGGGAGCCTGGGGAAGATAGGGGGTGAACAGCGCGCCGAGCCCATTGCCCTGATCGGTGGTCAGGATGGACTGGATGCGCGGACCGACTTTCTTGTAGAAGGTGTAACGGGAATAGTTCATGCCGTTGCTGAACGCCTGAACCTGGCTGGCGAGGACGGACGCCTCGGCGACATTCTGCATGTTCACGACGGCGGCATCGGCCTCCGCCCTGTACATGACCGCCTTGGCCTGGGCGATGGCGGCCTCATTCTCGATCTTGGCCACCTCCAGTTCCCGGTTGGCCTGAACGACGCGTACGGTTTGTTCCTGTGTGGCATTGATCACGGCGCGGATACGGGACGTGTCGGCATCCACCTTCTCGCTGCTCTGGCGGGCCAGCATCTCCTGCTTCACGAGTTCGGCCTTGGATTTGGCCTGCCCGATTTCCATGTCGTAGCGCTTGCTTTCCTGGACGGCGACTTCACGGTCCCGGATGATGCTGGCGATCTCTTCCGGCGGGGTGATGTTGCGGATCAGCACCGACCGGATGGAGACTCCCCATTTCTCGCAGG
>JBAXRC010000260.1:0-4058 GCA_037131415.1 bacterium
GGTCAGGCGGGGCTATGTGACCGCGCTGGCGGTCTTCAGCCTGTCGTCCCTCGCCTTCCCCGGCACCAACAGCTTTGTCGGGGAGTTCCTGGTGCTGGCCGGGACGTTCGCCTTCTCGGGCAAGGTCGCCTTCCTGGCCGTCCCGGGCGTCATCCTGGGCGCCGCCTACATGCTGCGCATGATCCAGCGGATCATCTGGGGCGGGGTCAACAACCCGGACACGTCCTTCCTGAAGGACCTGAACCCGCGGGAAATGATCACCCTGGCGCCCCTGCTCGCCCTTGTGCTGTGGATCGGGCTGGCGCCCACGTTGTTCCTGGACACGTTTCATGTCAGCGTGGCGCACCTGCTCCAGCAGTTCCATGCGGGGCTTAACCTCTAGCCGGAAAATGATGCACTATGATCTTGAAACTATTTTCGCCTGAACTCGCGGTAATCCTCGGCAGCCTGGCTGTCTTCGGGATCAGCCTGGGCAAGGGCCGGGCCCGGCTGGCGGCGACCGTCACCACCCTGACGGCCCTCGTGGCGCTGGGCCTGAGCCTGGTTTCCCTGGCCTGGAGCGGGGATCTGTTCCAGCATGCCCTGCGGATCGACCTGTATTCCCAGCTTTTCAAGGTGTTCATCGTCATGGGCCTGGCCGGCGTGACGATTTTCGGAAATCCCCTCAAGGATATCCGGGCCGATGTCCGCCCCGAGTATTTCCTGTTCCTGCTGCTGGGCACCCTGGGCATGATGATCCTGGCCAGCAGCGTGGAGCTCATCACCCTCTTCATCGCCCTGGAGCTGGCCTCCTACGCCCTGTATCTCCTGGTTCCGCTGCGGCAGGAGCGGGTTGGCCTGCGCTTCCAGATGGAGTCGGCGGCCAAGTATGTGATGTTCGGGGTCGTGGCGACGGGCATCATGCTCTTCGGCATGAGCTATATCTTCGGGATGACGGGGTCCACCTATTTCCGGGACATCGCCCCCGCCCTGCTGGAGCACTGGAGTGATCCCGCCGCCATCGTCGGGATCGTGCTGGTGCTTGTCGGACTGTTCTTCAAGCTGGCGGCTTTCCCGATGCACCTGTGGGCGCCGGACGTCTACCAGGGCGCCTCCAACGAGACCACCGCCTTCATCGCCGGGATACCCAAGGCGGCCGTGATGGCCGTGATCATCCGCTTCCTGATGTGCGCCCAGCCCAACGACCATTCGTTGATGGCCGTGCTCACGGCGGTGGCCATCTGCTCGATGACCTTCGGGAATCTGGCGGCACTGGTCCAGAAGGACATCAAGCGCATGCTGGCCTATTCCAGCATCGCCCATGCCGGGTATGTGCTGCTGGGCCTGGCCACCCTGCGCGACACCGGGTACGCGGCCTCCATCTTCTACATCCTCGGGTTCGTGGTCATGAGTCTGGCGGCCTTCCTGGTGATCTGCCTGGTTTCCCGCAATGGCGAGAACGTGCAGATCGACGACCTGTCGGGCCTGCATTCCCGGTCACCGCTGGCAGCGTTGATCCTGGGTGCGAGCATGTTCGCGCTCGCCGGGATCCCGCCCTTCGCCGGCTTCATGGGCAAATTCTTCCTCATGGCCGAAGCCCTGCGGAGCGGGCTGGTCGCCCTGGTGATTGTGGCCGCCATCAACACGGCCATCGGGATCTACTACTACCTGACGGTGGTGCGCGTGATGTACTTCAGTGACGCCGGCGAGCGCCCCGCGGTTCATCTCAGCCCCGTCAACGCCACCCTCGGCCTGACCTTGCTTGCCATCGTCGTCCTCCTGGGCGTCATCCCCACAACCCTCTACGCCCTAGCCCTCGCCGCCGTCCGGGCCACCGCAGGGTAACCAAACAGTCAACGCCCTCCGCCTTTCCGTTCGAAGTTCAATTTTCCGCTGTCTGCCTTGAAGAGTGAGACGTGAGGGGTGAGACGTGAGACGTGACAACTTCCGCCTTCCGCCCTCAGCCCTCCGCCCTCAGCCTTCCGCCTTCCGCCCTCCGCCCTCAGCCCTCCGCCCTCCGCCATCAGCCCTCTGCCCTCTTCCTTCTTCCCTTGCATCCCAGAAATACCCATGATATATCGTTAAATCATGGGTATTTCCATCACGCTCCGCGATATCGCGTTGGCCGCCGGGGTCTCCCCGATTGCGGTATCGAAGGCGATCACTGGCCGCCCGGCCGGGGTGCGGATTTCCGCCGGAACCCGGGCACGGATCCTGGCCATCGTCCGCCAATCCGGCTACAAACCCAACCGGCCTGCCCGGGACATGGTCCTCGGCCGCCAGTCCACCATCGCCCTCGTGCTCGCCGCCGGTAGCCCGGCGGCCTCCGCCGCGCTCATCCAGGAAGTGGAGCCAGTCCTGTCCGCCGCCGGCTACCGGCTGGTTGTCGCCGTCCTGCCAGTCGATCCCGCCGCCACCCGGGAGCGGGTAACGACGGTGCTGCACGACAACCTTGCCGGGATTCTGTGTTGCCCGGTCGCCATGGCCGCCACCAGCCAGATCGTCGCCGGGAGTTGTCCGGTCATCCCGCTCGCCTCCGGTTCCGCCGCGTCGATGCTGAAAGCCCTGGGCGTACCTGTGCCCGTCCTGGCGTCAGTCCCGGTAGCTCCCCCGGTGGTGGCACGCCCCGCTGCGGTCCCGCGCCCCGAAAAGGTGGATCGCGACCTCCGGGCGCGATTAGCCGACCAAGTGCCAGAGGCACCCGTACCTGCCGCCATTCCCGAAATAAGGAATAACCCAGTCACCCAGTCAGTCGCGATTCCGGAGCTAGTGACAGCCGAACCTGTTGCTCAACCGGCCGCACCAGTTACCGGACAACCGGCTGAACCGGTTCCTGAGCCCGAGCCCGTGGTGGTGTCCGAGCCAGTGATACCCGTGGTGGTCGATCCGGTTATCGCGGCCGAGCCACCGATTGAGCCTGAACCCGCATCTGAGCTCCCAACAGAGCCTGAGTCGCCGCCTGGTGTGATCGAGCCAGCGCCAGTTGAGGAATCGGTCCCCGTCATTTCAGAACCCACGCAACCGGAACCAGCCCCCGTGATCACCGAGAAGCCGCCTGAAGCACCGGTGCCTGAGCCTGTCGTTGCCCCTGAGCCGGTTGTTGTCCCTGAGCCTGTCCGCCCCGTGGAGCCGAAGCCAGCACCCGCCGTGGTGCCTGAGCCACCCATCGAAGCCAAGTCAGAGCCCGTTCCTGCACCGGTGGCTCCTGAACCGCAACCAATCATTCCTGATTCCATACAGCCGGTGCCGGTTCCCGAGGTCCCCGAGTCGCCAGCTGAAGAATCGGCACAGGAGCCAGTCATCACAGAAGATCAGGAACCACCCGCGGACCCGGAAAAGAATGACCCGCTCGAGCCTGTCGTCATCACCCCTACAACCTAGCAACTCCCCCCTCCTCCCGTTGCTCCTGCGCTCTCAAGGTGTCCAGTGGACTTTTTGCTTGTTGACGCATATCCTTGACCACATGGGTATAGATCATGGTTGTTTCCACAACACCGGCGCGAACAGAGGTTGCGGGTGCAGGCAATGACGACTGGTCCTTCATGAAATTGACGAAATAGAGCCTTAATGCTCTTTCTGCCTGTTCAACTTGCCAATCGTGATTACCCGCCACCTGCAACGCCTCCATGAACAAAGCGATCCGATCCGTAATTGAGGAAACAGGCGCAGCCAGGTGTTGAGCCAGGAACTTGCGCACCCAAAACACGTGGAATCGCGCATGCTCCTGCTTCACCAGTCGGTGCTTTAGCAGGTACTCTCCAAAAGCGGCCAAACGCAACTCCTGATTCTGCAACACGTTATCCATGATATACCTCCCATTATCAGGCTATGTAATCGTTAACATATCCCTGATAAAAGCCACCAAATGTAAGCGGAAAACACCCGTTTTAAGCCGCTCGATTTAACTATACCCACAACTATACCAACGTTTACATAGCCTGAATTATTGTAGGGAAAAGTAATCGGTAGCCGAACCACATTTTAGTGGCGACGGGAGTACCCGCACCACAAATTGAAAGTTGGCTTCAGAAATGATGATATTGACAAAATGAATATCTGTACAGTATCCTGTCCATATG
>JBAXRC010000261.1:0-4049 GCA_037131415.1 bacterium
GTATGTGACGGGTGAGATGGCCGGGCGCGGACCGGCCTATGCCGTGTTGTCCCTGGAGTCCTGGTTCAAGAAGCATCCCCTCCCGAAGGGGATCACGGTTGACTGGGCGGGCGAGGGTGAATGGAAGATCACCATCGATGTGTTCCGGGATCTTGGACTGGCGTTTGCGGCGGCCCTGATCGGGATTTATGTGCTGCTGGCCTACCAGACCGGCTCTTATGTATTGCCCGGCATCATTATGATGTCCATTCCGCTCACCATGATCGGGATCATGCCGGGCTTCTGGCTTCTGAATGCATTGGGCAATAAGCCGGTGGGTGGGTTTGACAATCCGGTGTTCTTCACGGCGACGGCGATGATCGGAATGATTGCCCTGGCCGGCATCGTGGTGCGCAACGGGATCATCCTGGTGGATTTCATCAGGCTATCCGTTGAGCGGGGCACCCCGGTGGAGGATGCCATCCTGGAATCCGGTGCCGTCCGGTTCCGTCCGATTTTCCTGACCGCCGGCGCGGCCCTGTTGGGAGCCTGGCCGATCACGCTGGATCCCATCTTCAGCGGCCTGGCCTGGTCTTTGATTTTCGGGTTGTTTGTGTCCACGGTATTCACCCTGGTGGTGATCCCGCTGGTCTATTTCTGGCTGGTGGGCGGGAAGAAGGAAGCAGGGGGCAGGGTTCAGGATTGATAAGGAAAGGAATCGTTATGACAACGGAACGTATTGTTCGGATGGTGGCGGGGATGTTTGTGATGGCGAGTCTGGCGTTGGGGTATTGGGTGCATCACGGCTGGTTCTTCTTCACGGCCTTCGTGGGCCTGAACCTGTTCCAGTCCGCCTTCACCCAGTTCTGCCCCCTGGAGATCATCTTGCGAAAATGCGGGGTTCCGTCAGGGTCATGCCGCTCCTGAAATTCCTTTTTCAGGTATGGGGTCAGTTACAGGGGGGGGCGTCCCCGTGGCCTTGTGCCACGGGTCGCAAAAGTGTTCGGTTCCTGCCACGCAAGGTGGCAGGGAACCCCTATCACTGCGCCCCTTACATGAATAGCAGGAATAGACTTGACGCAAACGGTTCATTTCCGCACATTACAGACCTTATGTTGTCCTAAATAGTTTTCAGGGCGGCATATAGGGCAGAAGGAACCGCTATGCTAAATCTCTTGTTGGGGATGTTTTCCGACGATATCGGAATTGATCTGGGTACGGCTAACACCCTTGTTTACGTCAAGGACCGGGGGATTGTTCTCCGGGAGCCTTCGGTTGTCGCGATCCAGGCGGGGACCCGCAAGGTTTTGGCGGTGGGAGAAGAAGCCAAGCAGATGCTGGGACGCACCCCGGGAAGCATTGTGGCCATCCGTCCCATGAAGGCGGGTGTCATTGCGGACTTTGAAATCACCGAGGCGATGCTGAAGTATTTCATCCGCAGGGTTCACAATCGGCGAACGATGGTGCGGCCGCGGGTGATTATCGCGGTTCCCAGTGGAATTACGGAAGTGGAGAAGCGTGCGGTCAAGGATTCGGCCATGCACGCCGGGGCACGGGAAGTGTACCTGATTGAGGAGCCGATGGCGGCGGCGATAGGAGTCGGGTTGCCTGTACAGGAACCGGC
Source organism: bacterium (assembly GCA_037131415.1). Taxonomy (GTDB): domain Bacteria; phylum Verrucomicrobiota; class Kiritimatiellia; order CAIKKV01; family CAITUY01; genus JAABPW01. The sequence goes on from JBAXRC010000261.1 coordinate 1,604, forward strand.
CGGCAACATGATCGTGGACATCGGGGGCGGTACCACTGAGGTGGCGCTGATCTCGTTGGCCGGTATCGTGTTCTGTCGCAGCGTGCGTGTCGGGGGCGATGAAATGGACGAGTTCATTGCCCAGTATATGAAACGGGTTTACAATTTGATGATCGGTGAACGCACGGCTGAGGATATCAAGATCAAGATCGGTTCCGCATACCCGCTGGCGGAGGAATTGACCATGGAGGTCAAGGGACGAGATCTGGTCTGTGGTCTGCCAAAGACCTTGACGGTAACCTCGGAGGAAATCCGGGAAGCGTTGCAGGAGCCGCTGTCGTCCATTTTGGATGCCATACGCGTGACCCTGGAACGCTGTCCGCCGGAACTCTCTGCCGACTTGGTGGATCGCGGCATGGTGATGTCAGGCGGTGGGTCGCTCCTGCGGGGGATTGACCAACTGATCGCCGAACATACCGGCCTTCCGGTCCATCGCGCCGATGATCCGCTTAGCGCCGTTTGCGAGGGAACAGGGGTTGTGCTCACCGAGCTCAACGTCCTGCGCCGTATCGCCGCCGGTGAGCAGCGCACCTACTAACCTGTTTCCTCAAGATAGCTCCTCCTCGTTCCGTGTGAGTTGTTCAGGCTCTGTTCCCTTAAAAGGGAAAGTGGGGCGAGGGGTTTTACGTGAGAGATCGAAATTATTTGCTCTGGGTGGCGTTGGCGACCTTCTTTCTGGTTCTCCTGAACCTGCCGTCGTCTGTTTCCTCATCCCTCCGCGGGTTCTTCCGTGAAAGCATGGCCTCCTACCAGGGCGCCGTCACGCGGACCCTCTCCCGTTTCCAGCGTGGACCGGCTTTGGCCGGAAACCCGGAAGAGGTGGCCCGGGACCGTGACCGGCTCACCCTCGAGGTCGCGGCATTGCGCCTCCGGGTGCGGGAGCAGGAAGTCGCCTTGCGTGAAAATGTCGAGTTGCGAAACCTGCTCGGGTACCGGGCGCGGCTTGCCTTCAAGACGGTTGCCTGCGAGGTGATCGCCCGTGATGACGGCAGCGGTTGGTGGCAGATCCTCCGGCTGGACAAGGGGCGCGAGGACGGGATTCTGGAAGGGATGCCGGTGATCACGCCCGAGGGGGTGGTGGGGCGCACGATCGAGGTTTCCAGCCAGACGTGCGATGTACTCCTGATTTCCGACCGCTCATTCAAGACGTCGGTGCGTTTCGAGCAGGATGGTTCGTACGGGATTTTGCACGGCGGCGGGGTGTCCCTGAACGGGGTTCATGGTGTCGGGGTCCTGTGTCTGCCGAGCCTGTACCGGGTGGACTATGTCCGCAAGGATTTGGAAATCAAAACCGGGGAATGGGTGATGACGTCCGGGCTGGGCGGGGTATTTCCCGCCGGGTTGATGGTGGGGCGCGTGGTGCGGATGCGGCCTGACGAATCGGGGCTTTACCAGCAGGCGGAGATTGCGCCGGCCGCCGACCTGGCCCGTCTCCAGCGGGTGCTGGTGATCATGTCGGAGGACCGCCGATGACCGCCGCCATCATGATTGTTTTCCTGCTGGGCGGGGCGCTGCTCCAGAGCCTGATTCCCGCAGCGGCGGGTCTCGGGCTTTCCAAGCCCCCGATCCTGCTGGCCGTGGCGCTCTATTTCGCGCTGGTTCATTCCCGTGGTATGGCGGTGATCGTGGCTGTCCTGGCCGGGATCATACAGGACTCGATGAGCCTGTTTCCCGTGGGTACTTCCGCGCTGTGTTTTGTGGTTTTCGCGCTTGTCATTGCGGAATGGCGGGAGACGCTCTTCCGCGACAGCCTGTTCACGGTGGCGATTTTGGGGGCGGTGCTTTCGGCGCTTACCACGCTGGCGCTGGCGCTGATCCTGTCGCTGAACGCCGCCGAGGCCATTGCGCCGAACTGGTGGGTGGCGCTGAAGATGGGCGGCAATGCGGTGCTGGGCTTGGCCACGGCGCCGCTGGTGTGGTGGTTGGCCTCCTCGCTGGAACATCATGTAGGCTTGACCGGAGGCGAAGAGAGATAGCATGCCGGCCGCGAACAACACCCTCAACACCGAACTGAAGCGCATTCGCCTGGTGCTGTTGATCATGCTGGGGCTGCTGGTGCTGCTGGGGGGCGTGCTCTTCAGCCTGCAGGTGTCCCGGGGGCAGGAATTCGAGGATAGCCTGCACCGGCAAAGCCTGCGGCGTGTGCGGCTACCCGCCCCGCGGGGACGGATCCTGGACCGGAACCGGGTGCCCTTGGCCGACAATCAGCCCTGCTATTGCCTGGCCTTTTTCCTGGAGGATATCCGGAAGCCCGGCAAATGGACGAACACGGTGGTCGAGGTTCAGCGGCGCATGAGGGAGCTCACCACGCTGATGGGGCGCAAGCCGGTGATTTCCGAGGCGGATATCTGGACTCACATCAAGCGCCGGCTTCCCCTTCCGCTGGTGGCCTGGCGTTCCCTGGATC
>JBAXRC010000262.1:0-4040 GCA_037131415.1 bacterium
ATATTGCGCTGGGTCGTCCAGACGTTGCTGGCGGCAACCCGGATGGGCATGGCGTCGGGCAGGTCCGTGCGGTCAAACCACCAGCCTTCGTTCTGGGTGGGCTGGAGATGGAGCGTGCGCTGGGCGCGGCCGAAAAAGGTGCCGGGGCCAGTGACGGAGACCGGTGAGGCAATAGTGGTCTGGTACCGGTCGGCTTCCGGGATTTCGGGGATCCATTCCTGGTCAATGGGTTGGGCAAGGAAACTTTCGTATTGGCGGTCCATGATGGCCGCCTCTCCCTGTAATAAGGTTCCGTAAGTCGTCGTGTCGGACATTGCTTAAATCTCCACTCTTTCGGTGCAGTGAAGACAAACCCGCAGGGAAAGTCAAGAAGGGGAGTTTAATAGTACGGAAGTAAGTGAAATCTTTTCTTCTCTTTCACCGTTGCGGGGAAGGCGATATGATGAGCAACAGAGTGGATGAAGGGGTTATGAAAGCGGAAGTCATTTATCTTTATGCCTATGACATCGCCCAGGAAGCTGACCTGGCTGCGATTGAGGCCTCCTTACGGGGCTCTGCCGAGTGGTTCGACCTGGGGCGGCTGAAGGATGCGCCCCGTGATTTTCCCGTCTACCGGCCTCTGTCCATTCAGATCAATGAGACGTCCGCAGAGGGGGCGGCGGGCTCGCTGATGATGAAAGCCTCCGTAAAGCTGTTCTCCGTGGGGGCGCTGTCGGTCAAGATCCGGATTCTGGTCGATGTCGATTCGCTGATGGATCTCTATAAGTTTCGGGATCTTGTGTTCAAGGATGGTTTGACGCTGGAATCCCATGCCCACAAGGTTGCGCTGCAGGTGTTTGGGAAAATCAAACCGAACCTGGTGTCCCCGGCTACGGAACTGCCCCAGCCCGAAGGCTACACGGTTTTCTGTGTGAGTCCCACGGAGCCTGAGGGCGATGTCTGGCTACGGCAGCATGAGCGTGAGGTGGCCGCTTTGTTGGTAGGGGTGTCCGATCCCACCCGCCTGAGCGTCCAGGAGGTTCAGGAAACGGTGAGTTTGCGTTATTCCTACTATCGCCATGACTTGGCCGTGGTGGACTGGGATGCCGCGCTGGTAATGGATCGCGCCGGGGACTACAACGATACCCTTTATGTGATGGAAATGGCGAACCTTCAGCTTGAGGAATTACGGGCCTACGACCGGATGCTCGACCAATCGCTCGACAAGGCCTATGACGACGCGAAGAAAACCGCCCGTGTTTATGATTGGGGTGCACGGCGCAGAGTGCTGAACGAGCTTAGGACCATCCGGATGGATGTTACCAAGGTGGCTGACGAGATTTCGAATATTACCAAGTTTTTCGGCGATTGGCATCTTGCCCGGGTATACATGGGTTGTGCTGCCCGGTTTCACCTGGAGGACTGGGAGAAAAGCGTCAGCCGGAAGCTGCGGGCGCTGGACGGCTTGTACACCATGCTCCAGACGGATAGCAATAACTGGGTGATGTTGATCCTGGAGGCCTCGATTGTGGCCCTCTTCATCATTGATCTGGTGATCATCGTATGGCTGGGGAAGGCATGAAGCGGCGCATCCAAGTCACCCTGCCTGCCGGCCATCCTTCGCTCAGCGTGATTGACCTGCTGGCCGGACGGTTTACCTACCAGTCCCGAGAGGAATGGGGAGGGATTGTTGAGGAGCAACGCGTCAAGGTGAATGACGTTGCGGTTGGCGCGGACCGGATCCTGATGGCAGGTGACCGACTGGAGTTCATCGCCGATGATATTCCCGAGCCGCCGGTGTGCTTTGACATTGGGATTATCCATGAGGACTACGATCTCATGGTCATCAATAAGCCGCCGAACCTTCCTGCGCATCCCGCCGGGCGTTATTTCAATAACACCCTGTGGGCGTGGCTCAAGACGCATCGGTGCATCGAGGCGCCGATGCTGGTGAACCGGTTGGATCGTGAAACTTCGGGACTGATGCTGGTGGCGAAGACCCAGTCGGCGGAGGTTCATTGCCGCGCCCAGTTTGCCCAGCGCCGCGTGGTGAAACGGTATGTGGTGCTGGTGGAGGGCGAATTTCCAGAAACGTTCCAGGCCCGTGGTTGGCTGGTGCCAGATCCCGAATCGGGGGTATTCAAGAAGCGGCGGTTTGTTGCCTCGGAGGAGGGGTCGGAGGTCGGGGTTCAGGATTCAGGAAAAAAGCAGGCTCCCGATTCCGAATGGGCGGAAACCGATTTCCGTCGGATAACGGTGGTCAATGGGATCAGCCAGGTGGAGGCGTTGCTTCATACCGGGCGCCTGCACCAGATCCGGGCAACCTTGTGCTCCCTTGGATTTCCTGTGGTGGGCGACAAGGTCTACGGTCCCGATCCGATGATGTTCGTGCGGTTCTGCACCGATGCCCTCACGCCGGACGACCGGCTTCGGCTTCGACTGGATCGGCAGGCATTGCACGCCATGGAACTGGAATTCCAGCATCCCTCAACGGGCGCGATGATGCACTTTGAGGCCCCGTTTCCCGCTGATATGGCGGCGTTAGTGAATCAGCCAGCGAACTGATCAAAAAGGCCGCCCCAAGGCTGTCGTGGAAGGCATGCCGTATCAGACGCTCATCTCCAGCATCCTTCATATTTGAAGGGAACGATATTATTGTCCTGATATAGCCAGAGAGTTGGAAAAGAGCGTATGTGCCGGGTGTTGCTTGCCCTGGGGGTGATAAAGAGGGAGATGTTAAGTATCCATGAATCCGTTAAATTCCGAATAGAGGTAACGCTCCAAATAATAGAGGTAATAACTATGTACATTACCCCTATTCGTGGTAGCATTACCCCCACTATGAGGAGACCAACTCGATGAACTCGCTGACTATCGAATTTCTCAATAGGCTCAAACTGACTTCTGAGCAGGGATCGACCCTTGCGAAAATCGGGGAGTACAAAGGAAGGCAGGAGCTATTCACCCGTCAGACGCCGGAGGCGTTGGAGACGTTGAGGCAGACCGCCATCGTTGAGTCCAGTGAGTGTTCAAACCGGTTGGAGGGGATTACGGCTCCTCATAAGCGGATCAAAGCCCTGGTTCTCCATAACACAACACCGAAGGACCGATCAGAACAGGAGATCGCCGGATACAGGGATGCCCTGAACCTGATTCACGAATCAGCTCTTCACATGAAGGTTTCGGTTAATGTTTGTCTTCAACTTCACACCATGCTCTACCGGTATCTGCCTCAGGATGGGGGCAAGTGGAAGATGACTGATAACGAAATCATTGAGAAGACTGAGGATGGCTCTGTCGCACGAGTCCGGTTCAAGGCCGTCAGTGCCGTGGCAACTCCTCGGGCCATGGAGCAAATGGTGGAGAACTATGCGTCAGCCATTGAAAAGTATCATAAGGAGCCTTTGCTCGTCGCCCCGCTGACCATATTGGATTTCCTTTGCATTCATCCCTTTGGCGATGGGAATGGCCGTGTGTCACGATTGCTCACACTCATGACGTTGTGTCACTTCGGTTACGATGTCGGGCGATACATCAGCCTTGAACGAATCTTCGAGGAATCCAAGAAGACCTACTATGAAACACTGGAAGCCAGTTCGCAGGGATGGCATCAGGGGAAACACGATGTCCATCCTTGGCTCAACTATTATTGGGGTGTGCTAATCCGTGCCTATAAGGAATTGGAAGAACGGGTTGGGACGATCAGAACCGGCAAAGGTTCCAAGACAGAGCAGGTTCGGTTGGTTGTCGGGCGGAAAACGATGCCATTCTCCATATCGGACATAGAATCAGACTGTGCCGGAATAAGCCGCGACATGGTGCGGGTTGTGCTTCGTCAGATGCGCAGCGAGGGTTTGCTTGCTTCGACAGGACGAGGCCCTGCATCACGTTGGTTAAAAAAATAGGGCAAATCCGGAAACGTAACACCGTAACAGGGCATCAATGGCGCCATTTGGGACATACACATTCGGCTGGAACTCCCTCCCCATAATGTCCGAGAGCCGGTAAATGGCGGAGAGGGTGGGATTTGAACCCACGGTACCTTGCGGTACACAGCATTT
>JBAXRC010000263.1:0-4031 GCA_037131415.1 bacterium
TCCCCGTATTCCGGGGCGTAGGCGGACTTCTTGGTCAACCGCGCTGCGAGACTACGGCTGGCAAGCCATGGAATCATTCACTTTTGTGTATCGTCTTCGAAGCGATTCCCATCCAGACCAGGTGTATACCGGACTGACAGATAATCTGGCAGCGCGACTCTTAAAGCACAACCAAGGCGGATGCCCCCATACCGCGAAATTCAGTCCTTGGCATATCGAAACCTTCCACGCCTTTCAGAGCCGCGAAAAAGCTGCCGCATTCGAGGCCTACCTCAAATCGGGATCCGGTCGCGAATTCGCACGCCGTCATTTCTGAAGCAGTCCTTCGCTCGCAGCGCAGCGAGAGCGAAGGCTGTCCGCCGGAGTCCCCGTATTCCGGGGCGTAGGCGGACTTCTTGGTCAACCGCGCTGCGAGACTACCCCCTAAAACCGCAAGTCCGCCTTCATCAGGCGCGCGGCCAGCTCGTCGATCACACGGTCGTCATCCGCCTTGTCCTTGGACTCGAAGGTCGCCGAGAATCGGAGGAACGGGCCCACATCATCCCACGGAACCGTCGAAATGGAGCATTCGCGAATCAGGTACTGGGACGCCTCTTCCGCCGAGTTGAACACCGTAGTTCCCGCCCCCTTGGGCGCCGGGACGTAAAGGTAGAAGGTTCCGCCGGGTAGCTTTGCCTTGAACCCGGCACTCTTGAGAACCTTGACCATCTTCTTCAGGCGGCGCTCATAATGCTTCTTGATCTTGTCCGCCAGCGCCTTGTCGGCTACCCCCGCGCAGGCCGCGATCTGGATGGCCTTGAACTGGCCGGAATCCACATTATCCTTGATCTCGGCATAGGCCTGGACAATCCGCGGGGCGCCCGCGACAAACCCCAGGCGCCAGCCGGTCATGTTGTAGCTCTTGCTCATCGAATGCAGCTCGATCGCCACATCCTTCCCGCCCGGACGGCTCAGGATGGACAGCGGCTTGTCATACACGAGCGTCGCATAGGCCGCATCCTGCACGATCAGGATATTATGTTTCTTCGCAAAAGCGATGAGCGCATCGAACAATTCCTCCGTGGGCGCCGCCCCGGTGGGGTTGTTCGGGTAGTTCACATAGAAGAGCTTGGCACGCGACAAGACCGCCGGATCAATGGCATCCAGGTCAGGATAAAACTTGTTCTCCCGCTTCAGGGGAACCTTCACCACCTCGCCACCGAGGTAGCGGGTATGGGTGGCAAGCACCGGGTAACCGGGCACGGTGACCAGCGCCACATCGCCGGGATTGATGAAGCACAACGGCAACATCGCCAACGCAGGCTTGGATCCGATGCTGTGGCAGATATCGGTGTCGGGATTCAGGTCGGTGACGCCGAAGAATTTGGCCATGTATTCGGCGGCGGCCACCTTGAACTCACGGATACCGTTGTCGGCATAACCGCGGATGGCGGGATCGTCCACGGCGAGCTTCAGCGCCTTGCGGATCGGCTTGGGAGCAATCTGGTCGGGTTCGCCAACGCCGAAGTCCAGCAATTCAACCTCGGGCCGGGCCGCACGGGCCGCCGCCTTGGCGCGCTTGATCTTCTCGAACTTGTATATCTCATTCGTGGTGCCGAATTTGGCTCCGCCGATCCGCTCCGCAAACAACGTCTGGACATCCATGGTCATTCTCCTTGCAGGTTCAAAAACGGGCATCAAAATAAGCTTCCCATGCCCTTAAATCAAGTCATTAGCACCCCGCCGGGGGCGCATGTCAGTTCCGTAGGGGTAATTCCAGCAGGCCTTCGAAAACAGTTTGAACAGAAGGAAAGGAAGGAAACGAAGAGTGTTGTATTATTCCGCCTTCCGCCTCCGGCACTACGGCGGACATGCAGGCGGAACTGGAAAACCCCTTTCTTTCCTTCCTTTCCTTCTGTTCAAACTCTTGGCGTTACCGCATGCAGCATAAGAGCCCTACGGAAGTGAGATGCGCCCCCCGCCGGAATCCTATAACTCACCCATTACTTTTCTTATGCAGCTTGCTGTTGTGGCGGCTGTAGAGGAAATAAATGACAAACCCGATGGCCATCCAGATCACCAACCGGAGCCAGGTGTCCACGGGAAGTGGAATCATCAGGGCCAGGCAGGTGATGATGCCCAGGATCGGCGTAAAGGGCACCCAGGGGGTGCGAAAGGGGCGCGGTAGTTCGGGATGCCGGCGCCGCAGCACAATCACGCTGGCACACACGATCACGAACGCCGCCAGCGTCCCGATTGACACCAGCTCGCCGATCACGCTCATCGGCACCAGTGCCGCCACCAGCGATACCACCACGCCCGTGACCAGCGTGGTAATCCAGGGTGTCCGGAACCGCTTATGCAAGCGGGAGAAGACCTCCGGCAGGAGCCCGTCGCGCGACATCGAGTAGAAAATCCGGGTCTGCCCCAGCATCAACACCAGGATCACCGAGGTCAATCCGGCAATGGCGCCCAGTTTCACCGCCACGGCCAGCCAGTGAATCCCCATCGCCTCAACCGCCACCGCAATCGGATCGGGCACCTGCAGGGTCTTGTAGGGAACCACTCCCGTCAACACCAGTCCCATCAGGATGTAGATCACCGTGCAGATCCCCAGCGACGCCAGAATGCCGATGGGCAGGTCGCGCTGGGGGCGCTTGCTTTCCTGCGCCGCCGTGGAGACCGCATCGAACCCGATGTAGGCGAAGAAGATCACTCCCGCCCCGCGGAATACCCCCGACCAGCCGAAGTCTCCAAATTTACCCGTCGTGTTGGGAGGAATAAACGGATGCCAGTTGGCCTTGTCGACAAAGGCAAACCCGACGGCAATCACGGTCAGCACCACCGCCACCTTGACCGCCACGATAATGGCGTTGAAATTGGCGGATTGCCGAATCCCCGCGATCAGCAGCAACGTCACCGCCATCGTCACCAGCACCGCCGGCAGGTTGAACACCCCGGTGGCGGTCGCCAGGGTCGTTGGATCCACGCCGTGCGCGACCAGATAGGACGCCACCCCGTCCGAGTAAGGCTGCCATCCGACCGGCATCGCCAAATGCATCGATTGCACGAGCTCCGTCGGCACGTTCACCATCTTGATGCCTGGCGAGGCCACCCACTCGGGGGGAAGGTTGATGTTGAACCCGCGCAAAAAGCTGTTCATATACCCGGCCCACCCGACGGCCACCGTTGCGGCCCCCATCGCATACTCCAGGACAAGGTCCCATCCGATGATCCAGGCCACCAGTTCCCCCAGGGTGGCGTACGCATAGGTGTAGGCGCTTCCCGCCACCGGGATCATGGAGGCGAATTCCGCATAGCAAAGCCCCGCCAGGACGCAGGCTACCCCGGCCAGCCCGAACGAGATTACGATGGCCGGCCCGCTGTTGGAGGCCGCCACGGTGCCGGTGAGGACAAAAATACCCGCCCCGATGATCCCGCCGATTCCCAGAAGGGTAAGATGCCCGGCCCCGAGCGCGCGATGCATCTGCGGCCCCCGGATCGCAACATCACCCATGATTTCAGAATGCGGCTTGGTCCTGAATAATCGTCTCATCGTCCCCCCTCTTCCACCGGTTCCAGCACCCAGCGCCGGTTATACCAGAACCACTGTTCCGGATTCGCCAGAATGGCCTCCGTGATAATGTCCATGACCGACTGGGTCATGCGCCTGACATCGGCATCCTTATCCGCTGCCGGATCCGCGCATACGGGTGGATACAGCGTGGCAATATGCCGGGTCCACCCCTGCCTCATGACAATGCAGGGAAAGACCGGGACGTCGGCATGCTTCGCGAACAGCACCATCCCGGGGCCGATATTGGCCTCCTTGCCCAGAAACCGGACCTTGACGGCCTCGGTCCGCATCCGCACATCCGGCAGGATTGCCATCATCTGGCCGGCTTTTAAACGGCGAATGATATCCCGCAACGTGGTCGCGCCGCGCATCAGGATGGGCATGCCGGACCGCTCGCGCGTGGTGTTCAGATAATGGTCAAACAGCGGATTACGCTGTTTGCCGGCCACTGAAAAGAACGGCACCCCCAGCAGGG
>JBAXRC010000264.1:0-4031 GCA_037131415.1 bacterium
TCCGACATCTGCTTTCTAAATCCCTCAAAACACGAGGCAATCGCAGCCTTATAACCGTAGTCCTCTTCCAGCCGCTTTGCTAAAGCCGACTCTCGACTTGCGTGGAGAGCTAACCAAATGAGTGCGCCAGCAATCGGCAGCCGAGCCAACCATAAACGTGCCAATTCACCCCACCCGGGAATTTTATCAAGGCCGTATACATGCCACAACCCGGACACAGCCAGTACGACTAGTAACAATACGGAACCAACAAATGCGCCTTGCCAAAGATTATTCGGCTTGAGAAATGTTTGTCGCCGCTTGTCGAATGCAGTGGCAAGGCCCGCACTCGTCGCTCCTCGAAGTAGATCATCAGTCATTTTGAGCTGCACAGCACACCGCTGATCAATTTCCGTTAAGCGCTGCTCATATTTTGAAATGCGATCCTCCACAACTACAGACTTGTCGGCTAAACCCTTCGTCTGAGCAGCCGATTCCTCAGTAGCTTTTCGTGTTGATGCCACTGATACCGAAACAGCATCGACATCCCCCTTGATTTTCTGGATGTCCGCAAGCAGTTTGGTTGCCGCCTCTGCCAGTGACTGAGCTTTGGCTTTTTCACCTTCTGCACCAGTCACTTGCTGAGTGGCGGCAGTGAGTGCACGGTCAAGATCTGCCCTGACCTTATCAGCATGTTCCTGCGCTTTTTGAATATGATCAGATTTTGTTGCAACAACAACCTGGTGGTCTGTGATCTTTGTGTTAGCTGCCACCGCTTGTGTTGCGAGCGTCATTATTTCCGCCAACTTTGCTTGAGCCTCTGCAAGGACTGCCGTCATCTTGCTCTGAGATTCCAAGATGTCTTTCTCTGATTTGCTAGCGGCATCAGCTGCCGCTTTTGCTAAATCTGCCGACACCTTTGTTGCACCAGCCTCGATTTTAGCGGCTTCGCAAATCTCTTTCAGAGTAATATCCGGCATTACCTTGTCAGTATTAACAATCAAATCAGGGGATTGGGAATCTTCGCTCATATGAACCTGTTTTCTCTTTTGTAGTTATTGGAAAAATCATCATTCATTAAGCCCCACTCGAACCTTCCCCTTCCCTAGTAGATTCCAGAAGAGCCGGTGATCTTTGGCCTCATACCGGATGCGTCCTGCGGGGATTGCAGGCGAAATCCGCTGTTCAGCAGCAAACGCCCGAATTTGACCTACTGTCGAGCGTGGTGTCAAGTGAGAGGACTGCCAGGCCGCTCCGGGAATCAACGCCTCGGAGGCCATGCGATCAGCCTCAATCTCCATTTTTGAAGTGCCTCCAGCCTCTAAGTCGTCGAAGAAGGATTGATTTTCTCCATCAAGATGTAGTGCCACATGCGCCAGTTCGTGGGCCAGTGTGAACCAGAAATTATCCAACCGGTTATACCGAAGGGTCAGGGCTACCAGGGGATGCCCATCGGGCATCAGGAGTGCTGCGCCATCAAGATATGTCTTGGATAAATGCCCTTCAACGACAAGGAATATTCCACTTTTCGCCAGATATTCTCGGGCTAGACGCGGCCCTTCATCCAGATAACTCAACCGTACGACTTCCTGGATGTAGGCCTGCGTGACCGTGCCGGGCACGTACGCAGAAACCGCCTGATCCGAAGTCAGATGCATAATTCGGATTTTCCAGGCGCACAGGGCATAGACATCCATCTTCTTGCCATCCCGCACATGCTGGCGGGCACACATAGGCAGTTCTGCCTCTTCCTCAAACGGTTTAATGAATGCCCGCATCAATTCTTCGGCATGCTCCCGGGCCGCCTGCGGCGTACCGCTGAAACGGATCCATCCACGCCGACGCATCTCAACAACGGGGAACTTGGCCCAATCGAGCGGAGCATCAGCCGGCGGCAATTCCCCATCCGCTTTCCCTAACAAAGATGCGGCCGGAATGCCAAGCCCTTCATGGAGTCGTCGCATCATAGCAATGCTGAGGGGACGTTTGCGGGATAGCACTTCCGACACCTTGCTCGGACTCCCGAGAAAGGGGATCAAATCACGAGAAGTCAGCCCGGCCTGTTCCATGCGGAACTTGATGGCCTCAATGGGATCAGGGAGCCCAATGGGGTGCACCTTCTCCTCATACAACTCCACAAGAGTCCCCCACAGCTCCAGCTCAGCTTCTTGAGCAGAGCCTGGCGGCGCATCCATCAAAGTGGCAACATACGCAAGCGCCTCCTCGTATTGTTGCTCATTCTTGATAACAAACGGCTTCATAAGCCCCACCCTCCCCATCAAACTGTCTTCACGTCAATCTTGTCATACTCGGCATGGGTTCCGACAAACCTGACATACATGAACCCGGTGTTGTAATGAATATGCAGGACCAGCCGGTATTTATTGCCGCATATATTGAAAACCACCCGATTCCCTGAAACAATGCTGGCATTCCCATACTTCTTTTTGATGTCGGCAGGCGTTCTCCACTTTGCAGGCAAAGCCTCCCCGCACCACGCCTCTAGCGCCTCCCGCGAATCCGGGAACCTTGCCCAGAATACACGCAACCTGCTTTTCGTGATTAACCTCATTCAGATATTCCCATATCAGTCTATGAAGTTCAATAACTATTTCCCATTTTGGGAACCACGCCCGATTACGCGCACAAGCGCGGCCGCGAGAGTATCCGCTTCGGCACGGGATTGAGTCAGTCCGGCCTCCAGTTCTTCGCACATGGCCATGAGTTCGGCGACCTTGGCCACGATGCGTTTTTGTTCGGCGAGAGGGGGGAGTGGGATTAGAAGATTCCGAATATGACCCATACCAAGGTCCGGCACACCAATACTCTTCGTAGATGCATGCGCCTGATCAATGATCGAGCCTGTTGTGACCGCCAGTCTCAGATACGTCGTGAAAACATCTTCGGACAGTGAGCTGATCACGACCAAAGCGTGCGATATGGCATAATTCTGCTCAGATAGAAGAGGTCTGGTCTTCCCTATCGTCCCGATCCTAGACAATGCAAAGGCCCCCTCCCCGATCTGAAACCTGTCTCGCTGCTCCTTGAGCGTACTCTCCATAACCTTCTTGCCAACGGAGAAGTCGATCTTGTCATCGATCGAGAAGTTCTCTGACGAGATGAAAGGTATTCCGTCCGCGACGTACCGGGGCATCCGATGCGAAGGATTTGGATCGACAACGTTGGCCACACTGGTGAGTCGTGTCCACGCCCACATGCCTGGCAATGGGAAGAGTCCGCCGTCGTCTCCCACGGGCTCTGGCGGGCGACACTTGATCATCTGTCCCTCTCGAATCAGTCGGCCGCGAACAAGCATAGTCTTCTCGATGATCCTCTGGGCGCACTCATCCCTCGGATCCTGCGGCACAAGCCGCCCCTGCACCGCCAGTTGGAGGATGGTTTTGCGGAGTTCGGCGACGGATTCGGGGGAAGTGAAGAGAAGATTGAAGGATGAATTATGAATTATGAAATTGGAATCGGGCTTTTTGGGGTCAGTAACAGCGTTTAGGCAGGAGGCGACAAGAGTCTTGTGGCGGGCTGCACGATCTTCTTGCCGGGACTCCAGTTCGTCGCACCGCTTCATCAGCTCGTTCACCTTGGTCACGATTCGTTTCTGTTCGAGGAGAGGAGGGAGAGGGAAAGGTGCTCGTTTGGCGTCTTCAGTTCCCAATCGCGGCATCTTCATCCCATACGAACGCGCTGCCGTATAGTCCAGGAAGTCTCGACTCTTCAACACACAGACAACGTAATAAGGATTCACTCCTTTGTGCGGTTTCATGGGCACAATTTCCGTAGTGCAATATCCATCGCTATTCGCCACCAGCACCTTGTTCAAGTAGGGACGCAGTTTGCCATACAGCACATCTCCGGCACTGAAATGGGATTTAGTACTCGTGGATTTCCGGTCACCCGCAAGGACGCGTTGAAGCAGGCGCGAGGTGTCTTTTTCGATATCCTCAAGATCAAGTAGCCATGCATCCGCCGGAATCCGCTCACTTTCTGTCTTTCCCCCATAGTTGTAATCGATGACACAACCCAGTTGGGTCCAGATC
>JBAXRC010000265.1:0-4030 GCA_037131415.1 bacterium
CCGGAACACATAGGACTCGATTTTGGTGGCTTTCTCACCTGCTGCGAGAAACCAAAGGGCATCCAGGAACGCCACAGCTACGGTCTGCGTGTACGCCTTAGGTTGATTTTCATTCTGCTTAAGGGCGATTCCCGCGATCGGCCCGTGGCGGGTGATCACGCGGTCCAGTTCCTGCCGCGCCCAGGCCATTCGAGCCGCGCGGTCAGGGATGGTCTTGGGCAAGACGATGCGATTGCCATCATCTGCGTTCAGAAAGTGTATGCCCCTCCCGTTCTTCTCGATCACGGCAAAGCGTATGGTGTCTGTGCTGTTTCTTACTCCGATTACCTTCATGTTATCGCTCCTTCCTTCTATATGCCTCCCTATTTGGTGCGGATCATTGGACCCGTTACCGTTAACCTCGTATCAATTTTCGCAACCGCAAGAATCTGCGCCACCGACGTTGTCAGGTCCGATGGCAGCAGTTCCAACACCCGCGCAACCTGTATGGGCCGGCCTCCCTGCCCTTGAACCGCCTCGTAGATAGCTTCTCGCAAACGTTCAGTTGTCGACCGCGTGCCGACAGACACAAGGGGGTCCTGGCCGTCCCCTACCTCGATGCCGGCATAGGCATGCAGGCACAAACGAATCTGGGCCGGTTGCCAGTGCGAGCCGGATTCCTGGACTTCACGGCAAATCTCGGAGAACAAAATCGGTTTCCGTGTTACCAGTTTCTTGACGTAGTCGAGAGTCTGCGGCGTCATAAGGCACGGCTCCTGTCAGCCCGCATCGCAGGCAGGTTGTGAGCATCCTCGAATGCCCGATTCGCACGATTCATCAAGTCCTCCCAGCTGTCACAGGATTTGCGCCAAGCCTGCACGATACCTGTAAGCGCCTGATCCCAGCGCGTACGTACAGCCAAGGGCACATCGGGGATGCACAATTGCTTGATGTCCTCGGCACGAACAAACTGCCGGGCGCTACCGACCGACATGCGGCGGAGTTGACCACTGACCGCAGGTGTGTTCAGAATCAATGCAAACGCCCCGGGAGTCTCGCGGAACCGGAGCGGCTCCCAATGGTCCACCAGGAATACGTCATCCCGAGACTCCACACCCGCGAACAGAACGCGGGGACTGGTACCAAGCGTGGAAATCAAGACCTCACCCACGGAGAGAGGCACACGGTAAACACGTGAGGCCAATGTCGGCCGAATCGTCTCCAACGAGCAGGCAGGCAAGACGGATGTTTCCGCATCGCTCAAGCGAAGGAGATGAACCTGGCGATCAAAATCGGGTGGCAGACGCCGCCGGTCACGCGGTGTTTTGTCGAGCCATGCGGCAAGAGGTGTCCAGGCGGACAAATCGAGTAACTCGTCCTGGAGAATAGCAGCGGAGACGTGCTGCGGCGCCCACGACCAGTCGATGGTACGAGCGTGTACCTGTGCCGACCAACTCGGCTGTTGGAACCGAGCTTCCGCCCTTGCGATGAAGTCGGCGCCACCACTTTCAGCGACAAACCCAATCACCTCCTGTTGTACGCTGTGGACGTTGCGACGGATGAGCGCACGGTCATTCACTTCGGCCTTGATGGGACCCGCCAGCGTGTGAAAGAGCGGCGGCGGTGGAGGCAACGCGATGTTTCGAAGCACCCGTAAACTCACCCTCGGCAGAATGGGCTGCCCGGAAAGGCTCATCAGATAGCGCTCGTAGGACGGGTGATTGAAGCACAACACAACCCACAAAGCGGTCGGCGTATCCAAACCCCGAATGACAAGACAACTGTCATCGACCGGATGCCCAGGAATATCGTCGGTCACCAAGGCCGCGCGAACGGGTGACATTTTCCGAACCACAACGTCCCCCGGCTGCAGGAAAGTGGACCCGGACTCGACAGGGCGATCCCAAGCCTCGCCAGGGAGCAATTCAAACTGTCCCACATTGATTTGACGATAGCCTCTCCATGTGTCTGATCCGGCATCGGACCCAGGCAAATTGTCCCGACGATCCCAGTTTCCGGCAGCGCGAACGCCTTCGAAAACCTTAGCCAACTCTCCCAAATGAAGGATTGGGCCAGACTGCCCAGAAATCGCCCTGACAGGGTTAGACAGAAAGACAGCAGGATCCCACACACCCATTTCGATAATGGGCTCGGCATGTGTCCAGATCGTTCTAATTTGCTCACAATCATTCATACATGCGAACACACTATCACGCTTTGTCTCATATTGTCAATAAATGTTTCAACTAAATGTGATGCTGCATGTTTATGACACATCAGTAGGCTGGCACGGCCTGTTGCACACGAAAGATTAGTCATTATTCCTACGTTGAGTTATGGATCGAGAAACACCTCCAGCTTATAGAATGCGCTGGCCCGTTGGACGGAATCCGTATATCTATTTTCGGGTGGTGCAGCATTTAGGCCACTCGCCAGCACGGCGTATCCGCTGGCAAGATTAGTCGCGATCATGACATTATACCTACGCCCTGACACGCTAGCCCAGGTCAGTTCGACCCCGCCCCCGGTGACTGGCCTCATCTTGGCAACATGGAAGAATGAGGATTTGTCGTTCTTATCCGTCCCTGCCAGAAGCTCCGCCTGGTCGGTTACACCGTCACCATCTGAGTCCTGTGACAGTGAGACCGTACCCAGACCGTCGATCGGATAGGTAGCCGTACCCCCATTCGCATCACTCAGGACCGTCACGACCCCCGAATATGCCATCCCGATTGTTGGAGTAAAGGTTATCGCTACATCCACAACACTACTTGGCAATATAGTTCCTGACCAATTCCCGGAATAACCAACAGGCAACGCGAGGCCTGAAACGTTCATCGGGATATTTCCATTGTTCCGAATCGACAGTTGACCGCTAGCGGTAGTGGCAACCTCAACGGCCCCGAAAGACAGATTCCCGGAGAGATTGATAAGGGAACCAACTCCGCTACCCGTAACATCCCGGGACGTCATCCCAGACGTGGCATCGCTGTCGATGGCTAGCGTACCAGCCACCTGCCCTAACGTTGTCGGACTGAACGTGATCAGGACGTCCTGTGCCCCGCCTGCGGCAATATTACCCGACCAGGCGCCACTAAACCCGGCGGGAGTAACTATACTGACAACGGACATGGCTGTGTTGCCATCATTAGCCAGCTTCAGCACACGGGTCACCGATGAGCCTATCATGACGTTACCGAAATCAAGATCGCCTGCAAGGCGCATCACGCGGGCAACACCGCGCCCGTAGACCGCCATGGAGCCTGTTCCCGATGTGGCATCGCTGCTCACGGTTACTGTACCCGAATACTCTTGGGCAGCCGTCGGGCTAAACGTGATAGCAACATCATGGGAACTGCCTACCGCAATTTTGCCAAACCAGTTTCCTGTGAATCCGGCGGGAAGCGATATCGCCGACACAGTCAGGTCATCGTTCCCATCATTGTGGATCGTGAAGGTACAAGTCGAACTTCCCCCGACGATGACATCACCACTGGCAAGATTTCCGGTCAGACGAACGGCACGCTCGACCGTCGTATTGAAAGCCAAGGAGTTGTTCCATCCCAAGGACTCTATTCTGGATGCGCCGGGTGTGGCAATTGAGTCCCGATAGAAGGCAATCGGACCACCGTGGCCATACCAATCAGGGGAGGACTGGTCGAGAGCATACATTTCCTGAACATATGCGCCTTGGATGCCAGACCAGGACCACGTGACAGAAGTTGCTTCCGAAGGCCAGCCCACAAGCGTTGACAGTTCCGTTTCATCAAACTCCGTGAAGTACGCCTCAGCCCTGGCCGCACCCGGTGTCGTTACCTTGGTATAGTTGACCGACTGTTCTAACACCTGCCCCTTGAACGCATGGTTCAGCAGCGGCAGCAGGTTATAGGATGTCTGATCAGGAATGAACGGATCGAGATAGGTGACTTGCACCTCACACCCAGGGGCATGCGCGGCAATGTAACGCAAAGCTGAGTAAACCGCCCATGAGCCGGCAGAATGACCAATGAGCTGAACTTGCTTGAGATTCGAGGCTCCGATCTGGTCAACC
>JBAXRC010000266.1:0-4027 GCA_037131415.1 bacterium
GGTATACACCCGGCGACAGGACTCATCGGCGGATGCCTTATTTCGTCTGGCGACAGGCTCGTCAGCCGGCGCGATTGAGGTTGTTCTCATATTAGAACGCCACCAATACGCCCGCACCGCCATAGGGGCCGGATTCCATCGGGGTTCCGGGGAAATACCCCTCGGACTTGGAGCCTGCCTTGAGGGAAATGCCGACATGGTCACTGAACATTGTTTCCAGCTCGCCACTGCCATTCAAGCCTGATCCGGAATAGAGCGGCACCTCGGACTCCGGCACCTGCCAGAAATCGCCCGTCAGACTCACGCTGACTCGATTCCCAAGGCGCAACCGGTGAAACCCGCCACCATACCCGTAGGTCTGCTCCACGGAACTTTGCAGGTCACGAACATAGGCCGTCACCAATGGCCCCGGGGTAACCAAGTAAATATCCAGGAAACGCGTCACTTCCTCCGGCCCCAGAAAGGCGCGGGTTCCAACCGTCAGCCCAAACCCGTTACCCAGCGGGATGACAGGCGGGCGAACCTGCGACTTGCCGCCAATCACATGATCAACCGCATACCCGTACATCGCGGCGAACATCGATGGATCGACCAAGTTCCAAATTGCCGCCGCGCGGGCATCGTCATAATTTTTTTCCAGCATGGGGTCATCGAATGCAACCGTGTAATCGTTATTCCAGACATCCGCCGGATTAGCATGGCGCCGTTGCGCCTGGCGCGAGGTCAGGTAGTACGCAATGTCATTGCCATTGGAATACTCATCTGTGAAATCCTGCGGGTTATCCTTTGGACTGGGCGTCATAAACACATACAGACTGAAATCCAACTTCCCGATGATCATCAGGGGTATCTTGGATCCATCGGTTCCGTCTCCCGTATAGAGATCCGCAAGGATCCTGTGAGCCATGATGGAGTCCCCCTCGGTCCCGCCACCGGCAATGACGAGGTTCTGCTCCATCGTCTCGGGATCCTTGCCGATCCCCGTGCCACCGGAAAAATCGAATCCGAACGAATACGAGGGATCCAGATTATACTCCCTCGCCCGGGATCCATGCCCGAACACCTCATGCTGGACGGTGCTCAACCCAAGGGCAGAGATGAATTCATAGGCTGGCGCCACATAGGACGTGTGGATTACCCCGCTCAAGCTCCGGCTGATTAAACTATGGGCCGTCACGATATCACGCCCCCCGTAGTCCATGGCGGGATCGGTCTCAAACCCCAGGAAATAAGCGTCAAAAACCCTGTTGGTCAGGGGGCGAGCCTGACACACTCCCGACACCACCATCAGAATCCCGCAGATCAGCATGACACGTTTCATGGTTTTCCCTTTCTTTCCGGATCGTCACTTCCTCGTCAGCAACCCGATTGCCCTCACCACCCCAACGGGATCCGCCAGGGTATTTTTGCAGGGGCCTTCCGGTGTTTGATTGGGGACCGCCAGAACCGGTTTTGGAAAAGCGGCCCGGATCCCCTGCACCAGTTCCTTGTCACACGCAACGGCCACCACGGCCTTGATCGCGGGATTCCGGACCTGGATCAGCGCCTCGCGCCCCCCGCCAACCACGCAGGCCACCACGCCGAAATCATCGCGGATTCCGGCCAGGGCACCCACACTGCAGGCCCCACACCGCCGGCATTCATCCAGGCTGTGAACGACATTCTGAGGACAGCTTTGCCGGTGCAGGCAGTGCGGCAGGAGCAACAGGATTTCAGCGGGCTGAATCCCCCGGATCCGCCGCCAACCCACCAGACAATTGTTCAGCTTGATGATCAGCCTGTCTAACATCGGCACTCCGTTAAGCCTTTTTTTGTAAAGGTGAATAGTATACTAATTTGTTTCAGATAGCCAAGACTGACAACAGGAGACAACCATGACCTCTCGCAAGCTCGTCCTTATCTCGCCCCACGGCTTTTGTGCCGGCGTTGAACGCGCCGTCCAGATCGCCGAGGCCCTCTTGGAGTCCACACCGAAACCCGTCTATTGTCTCAAGGAAATCGTCCATAACCGCCAGATCATCGACTCCCTCACTTCCAAAGGGATGGTGTTCGTCCACGACATCCATGACGCACCCAGGGGGGCAACGGTTCTTTTCAGCGCACACGGCATCCCCCCCTCAACCCGCGAGGCTGCCCAGGCGCTCGGGCTTCACACCGTAGACGCCACCTGCCCGTTCGTGACCAAGGTTCATCATGAAGTCCTCCGGTATGCCGCCCAGGGGTTTTCGATCCTGCTAATCGGCCACCATCAGCACGATGAGATCATCGGGGTCGCCGGCGAGGCCCCCGACCGCGTGACCGTCATTGCCAACGGTGAGGACGCCCGGGCAGTTACGGTTCCCGACCCTGAAAAAGTTGCCGTGTTGACGCAGACCACCTTGAATGGGGATGACGTAGCCTCCGTAATGGCCATCCTGAGAAGTCGCTTCCCGTCACTGCAGACGCCACCCTCCGATGACATCTGCTATGCCACCCGGAATCGCCAGCAGGCCGTACGGCTTTTCGCCAAAAAGGCCGATGCCATCATTGTCCTGGGAGCAGAGAACAGCTCCAACTCAAACCGCCTGGTCGAAGTGGCCCGGGCCGAGGGATGTTCCGCATTCCTGGTCAGCACCTTTGAAAAACTGGAGGCCATCCCCCTGGATGAAATTCGCACACTCGGCATCACGGCGGGCGCCTCGACACCGGAATCCTTTGTCAATGCCGCCATCGAACGCCTGAAGGCGCGGGGGTTTGAGGCCGTTGAGGAACTATCCCTGATCCACGAGGATATCCATTTCCCGGTGCCGACAGTGAATTGAGATTGATGCAAATGCGAACATCGTACCGTCAACACTGAACCTCCAACATCGAATAAATTGCGCGATGCCCAACTGGAAGTTCAGTCTTGAATGTTGGCTGTTCGATGTTCCTTTTCCTGTCTGACATACTCCGCAATCACAGGAGACCCCCACAGCCTGGTGAGGCCAAGCCCCCGGCAGACCGCCTCCATTCCCGCCGAAAGCCCCCGACACCGCAAGGCCCGGTGCAGGACCATCGGGAGAAAAAACTGGGGGGCACGGCGCTTTAAAGCGAATCCGTTCCCGGAAAACACGTCGTCCACCTCGGCATGGCGGAACATCCGCCATTCACGCGTGTTGCCTTCCAGCTTCTTCTTCGCGCCGAACAGCGCCGGGGCAATGGCATTCAGCCCCTGACTGGTGGGATAATCCACAATTACCGACTGGCGCGCCACACGTGATAATTCCCGGATCAGCGCCGGCCACGCCTCGCAATGGGGAAGAAAACGGAACGACATCACCACATCGAATGACTGGTCAGGGAAGGGAAGCTCCAGCACATTCCCCGCGACAAACCGACAGGCACCGCTCTTCACCAGGCCGTCGATGCGGTGCCGGCAGGACTCATCGCTCCCCAGCACCGTCACCGGAAACCCGCGGCGGCACAGCGGCCCCGCCAGTTGCCCGTGTCCGCCGCCAACATCCAGAACGGAAGCGCCGGGACAATCGGCCAGCATGGAGACCGTGACACCCTCCTGCACGGCAAGAAACCATTCACCAACAGCCCCGGAAAACCGCGCCGCATAGTCATCCGAAGAGGTCTCGATATCCGCCGTTTCGCGTTGTTTCTGCTTCATGGTCGTGGTGCCGGACTCTATCATTTCCCTTCCGGGATGCAACCCTTGTCCGCTTGACTTCCGGCTCCCCAACCGGCACCCTCTTCGCCCATGAATCAACACGACTCCACGCCGACTCCCGGTTCCCTCATGAACGGGTTCACCGTCAAAGCCGTCACCCCTGTCCCCGCCCTGCGCGGGACGGCGATCGAACTGGAGCATATAGCCAGCGGCGCACGGGTCCTACACCTGAGCACCGAGGATACCGAGAACCTTTTCTCCATCAGCTTCCCCACCCCGCCGCCTGACAACACCGGCATCCCCCATATCCTGGAGCATTCGGTCCTCGCAGGATCGCAAAAGTTCCCGGTGCGCGAGCCGTTCTTTGAAATGCTCAAGTCGAGCATGGCC
>JBAXRC010000267.1:0-4026 GCA_037131415.1 bacterium
TGCGTGGCGGGAACCAAACATTTTCGCGACCCGTGGCACAAGGCCACGGGGACGCTCCCCCCCTGTAACTGACCCCATACCGGAGCGATGTCAATAATGGTTGACGGCGGGGGGCTGTCATGGGAAATAGAGAAGTTGCTTTGTCGTTTTGAGACGATTTTAAACCAATAAAACGGGTGGAGCCGGGATATGACGATTGAGCTTAAGAAAGAGTGTGCCTACGCGTTGGTGGTGCCGAGCAGCATGGGGGTCAGGATGACACCGGTGAACGGCCAGCCCGTGCACAGTAGCGACACCTTCTTCATGCAGGCGACCAGTGCCGAGACCAATGTCGCCAGTATTCCGGCATATCTGGGGCTTCCCGTGAAAGTGTTGACCACGTTTGTGAAGGGCAGTCCGATCGCGCAGTTCATCAAGGACAACCTTGCCTCCCGTCACATGTCCTATGAAGGGAAAGACGTGGAGCAGGGGGGGCCTTGGGGATACCGGCACCAGTTTAATATCGCCGACAGCGGGTTCGGATCCCGTGGGCCGCGCGTCCACAATGACAGGGCGGGTGAAGTAGGACGCACGCTGAACGTGAAGGATTTCGACCTGGATCGCCTCTTTGGCAAGGAAGGGGTTCAGATCCTTCACTTGTCGGGCCTGATTGCCGCGCTATCGCCCGAAACCGGCAGGTTCTGCCTTGAGCTGGCGCGGGCGGCGAAGAAACACGGCACGCGGATCTCGTTTGATCTGAATCACCGGGCCACGTTCTGGAAGCATCGCGAGAAGGAGCTTGGCGAGGTCTTCAGGGAGATCGCCGCGAGTTCCGATATGCTCGTGGGCAACGAGGAGGATTTTCAGCTTTGCCTCGGGATCAAGGGGCCGGAGGCTGGCGGCAAGGACATTGCCGCCCAGATCGACGGGTTCAAGGAGATGATTGGCCGGGTCAAGCAGGCGTTTCCGAATGCCTCTGTATTTGCCACGACGCTACGCGAAGTGGCGAGCGTTAACAGTCATTACTGGGGCGCCATCATGCTGGTGGGTGAGGCGTGGCATGTTGTGGAGCCGCGCGACATAACGGTGCTGGACCGGATTGGCGGCGGTGACGGCTTCGTGGGGGGCATGCTGCACGCCATACTCCGTGGCTGGGAACCGTGCAAATGGATCCAGTTCGGCTGGGCCTCCGGCGCGCTGGCGACCACGTTCCTCACGGATTACGCGCAACCGGCCGACGAAGACCAGGTCTGGAGCATCTGGAAGGGCAATGCACGCGTTCGGCGCTGATCCCGCCAAGAAAGGTGGCGGGGAACCCCCTAACTGACCCTTTACGCAAATAGTAAAAGGTTTCTGACGGGGGGAAATCGTTACCTCGAAATTGTCCACAACAGGATCCCATTCAGGGTAATGACCGTGGCCGCGATGCTCCAGAGCCAGAGTTTTCCGCCGAGGGTGTTGGCATGGGATCCCATTACTTTTTGCGAAGAGGTGAGCTTGAGCTGGAGGATGATGGTGATGGGAAGCTGGAGGCTTAACAGCACTTGCGACAGGATCAGTGCCCGGTAGCTGTTGGTGATGAACAGGGTTGCCAGCAGGGCCAGGCCGAGGGTGATGGCCACGCCGTATTTGGAGGGCGTGTTCTTGATGTCGTAGTTCCGCGCGAACAGGCCGCAAAAAATGGAACCGCCAGCCATCCCTGCCGTTACACTGGCCGTGAGGCCGGCGCAGAGTAGCGCCAGGGCAAACACGGTGGCGGCGGTGTGCCCGCTGTGCCCCAGAATCGGATGCAGCATCTCCTTCGCCTGTTCCAGTGACGTCACGACCACATTTCCGCGGAAGAAGGTTGCGGCGGCGAGCAGGATCATCGCGCTGTTGATCATCCAGCCCACAATCATGGAGAAAAGGGTGTCAAGCCACTCGAATTTCAAGTGGCTGAGGATGGCGGTTTCGCCCTGGGTGTGCCATTCACGGTTCTGGATGACCTCGGAATGCAGAAACAGGTTGTGCGGCATGACCACCGCCCCCAGCACGCCCATGATGATCAGGATTGATCCCTCGGGCAGACTGGGTTTAGCCCAGCCGACGGCCGCGGTGCCCCAGTGGGTGTCGATCAGCAGGAGTTCAAAGAGAAAGGCCAGGCCGATCAGGGAGACGAAGCCCACCACAATTTTTTCAAGGCGGCGATATGAATTCCAGAGCAGCAGTCCCCCCGCCACCAGGGCGGTGAGGAGGGTTCCCAGTTGCAGGGGTAAATGGAACAGCATCTGAAGGGCGATGGCACCGCCCAGGATCTCCGCGAAGGCCGTGGCGACGGCGGCCAGCATGGCTGAGCCTAGGACGGGCCGTGAAATCCAGGGTGCCAGATGCTCGGTGGCGGATTCCGCCAGGCAGGAGCCCGTGACAATGCCAAGGTGGGCGGCATTGTGCTGCAGAAGGATGAGCATGAAGGTGCTGAGCGTGACCACCCACAGTAATTGATAGCCGAATTGGGATCCGGCGGCCACGTTGGTCGCCCAGTTTCCTGGATCAATGAACCCAACCGTCACCAGCAGGCCCGGTCCCAGGAAACGGATTGCGTTCAAGGCCCCAGCCACATGTTTTTGTTGAGCCATCCGCTTCTTAAATTGTCCAATCACGCCCATGGGTCAAATAGAAGTAGCATGATGGCGGGCCAAGTTCAATCCCGGCTAATCAGGGGCAGGGGGGTGGGAATCGCATGACCCGCATAACAATTCCTTGTAACTGAACCCGAGTTCAGTCATAATGCGCGTCAAATAGAGAGGAGGCTTGATATGCCACGAGTTATGGATGTGAAGGGACATGCCGGGAAGATGCGGGAATTCATGCAGCGGGAGGGACGGCTTCCCGGGTATGGGGAAATGTTGGCCCTGTTCGGATACCGTTCCAAGAATTCGGTTTTCGGTGCCCTGAAGAAACTTGAGGAGCATGGATTCATCGAGAAGCGAGGGGGGAAAATCCTGGCAACACCGCTACTCTCGGGGGGCGTCAGGATACTTGGGGCGGTGCAGGCTGGCTTTCCTTCCCCGGCTGAGGAGGAAGTCGCCGATACGCTCAGTCTGGATGCGTATCTCATCCGGAAGCCGGAGGCTACCTTTATCCTGAGCGTGCATGGGGATTCCATGATTAACGCCGGAATTCTGCCGGGCGACATGGTCCTGGTGGAAAAGGGCGGGACGCCGAAGTCACACGATGTCGTGGTTGCCCAGGTGGATAATGAATGGACCCTCAAATATTACATCAAGGATGAGTCCGGCGTCAGCCTGGAGCCTGCCAATCCCCGTTACCCTGTTATCCGCCCCAGGCTGTCGCTGACCATTGGCGGCATCGTGAAAGCGGTTATCCGGAAATACGGCTGATCGAAAGACCTCTTCCTCCGCTGTGGTTCGGGGAGGTTTGACGGGCGGGCATGGAACGGCTAGCATCCCGGGGCATCGTGCAAGAGCAAATTGATTTTTCAAGCCGCCGGAAATTAGAGCCCCCTTCCGAGGGGGATGGGGCGGTTCCTGTTGAAACCCTGCGCGGTCTCGTCAACCGTGTCGTTTACCATGCCGATGATACGGGGTATACCGTTTGCGGGGTAATCCCTAAGGGGAAGCGCGAGATCAAGGATGAGGTTATGGTGGTGGGGAATTGTCCCTCCATCTGCGAAGGCGAAACGCTGGAAGCGGAAGGCCGTTGGGCGCACCACAGCCGGCATGGACGGCAATTCCAGGCGACCCGCATGGATTGTCACCCCCCGCACTCCGTTGCCGGCATCCAGCGTTATCTGGCCAGCGGCATGATCAAGGGCATCAGGGGCGGGCTGGCGGAGCGGCTGGTTGCGGCCTTCGGTGCGCGCACCCTCGAAATCATCGACAAGGAGTCTATCAGGCTCGAGGAGGTTGAGGGGATTGGCACGGTGCGCCGGGAAATGATCAAGGAATCCTGGAAAGCCCAGAAGGCGGTTCGGGACATCATGGTTTTTCTCCAGTCGCACCAGGTCGGCACGGCCTGTTCGATGCGGATCTACAAGCAGTATGGGGA
>JBAXRC010000268.1:0-4011 GCA_037131415.1 bacterium
CCCAGGTTCTGCCCCACCATCGCCCCGGCAGCATTCCCCAGCACAAAGGCAGGCATCATGATCATCATGTGGAACCGCGCCCCGATCCCATAGGCCGCCACCGCCGCCGTCCCGCTCCCCGCCACAATTCCCATCAGCACCACGCTCATCAGGCTCCTCGACAGCATCTGCCCCGAACTGGGGATGCCAATCTTCATCAGGCGCCAGGCGGGCTCCAGCCGGAACCGCCAAGCCGCCAGGCTGATCCGCACACCGCCACGCCCCTGCGCCAGGGCCCGCAGTACGATCACCACCCCCACGCCCTGCGCCAGAACCATCGCCACGGCCGCCCCCTCCACACCCAGCCGGGGCACACCCAGCAGACCAAAGATAAACAGGGGATCCAGCACCAGGTTCAGGATCGTCGTCACAATCATCGCGATCATCGGGATCACCGTGTTTCCCGCCGACTGGAGAATGCTGTTTCCAATGAACAGCAGGAATACGGTGAAACAACCGAGAAAGGAAATCCCGAGGTATTGCGTACCCAGTCGCGCCACCTCGCCTGTCGCCCCTTGCAGGCGACACATATCCCCCGCCCAGTACCAGCCCGCCACACCGGCCACCACCCCGCAAAGCAGCGCCACCACCAAGGACTGCCCGCCCGCCTCCGCCGCATCCACGGGGCGGCCCTCGCCCATCCGCCGCGATACCAGCGCCACCGTGCCGGTGGACAACCCCATGACCACGGGGAAAAGCATCATCAGGACGGTCCCGCTCATGGCCAGCGCTGCCACGGCATCGGACCCCAGTCGGCCCACCCAGAACAGGCCGATCACGCTCTGCAGGTTCTGGAGCGTGGTCGCGATGAACATCGGTCCGGCCAGCCCCATCAGGCCTTTCCAAACCGAGCCGGTGGTCAGGCGGGAGACAGTAGCAGAGTGTTCAGTATTCAGTGTTCAGTTTCCCGTGTTTGTCTGTCTGCTTTTCCAGGCCATCTGACGGGCGATGCCCATAAGGATGTTCACGTCATCGGTCGTCAGCGGGGCCCGGGACAGGATGCGGCGAATCCCCAACATCATGTGGTCCGACTTCTCATCATTCATAAACCCGATTTCCAGAAGCATCTCGCGCCACATGGTGAACATCTGCTCACGGGTCCGGGTGGGACACTCCGGTGATTTCTCCAGCGGAAGCTCAAACGTCGCCGATGCCACAAACACTTCGTAACAGCAGACCATTACCGCCTGGGCGAGGTTCAGGGAGGGATACTCGAGGGAGGAGGGAATCTGGATCAGGTTGGTGCAGATGGCCAGTTCCTCATTGGTCAATCCGCTGTTCTCGCGTCCGAACACCAGCGCCACCGGGTTGACCGCGGCCGAGGCCAGGATGGCTGGCGCCCAGTCCCGCGGCGTCTTCACATGCTGGCGATAAAGGCCGGGGCGTACCGTCGTACCCATCACCAGCCCGCAATCTCCCACCGCCTCGGCCAGGGTGGCCACCTCTCGCCTCTTTTCCAGAATCGCATCAGCCGCCACCGCCATCATCCGGGCCTCGGCCATGTTGAGCGTCTTGGCCGGCTCCACCAGCACCAGGTCCGACAGCCCCATATTGGCCATCGCCCGGCAGATGGAACCGACATTTCCCCCGTACAAGGGCCCGACCAGTACAATCCTGATGTTGTTGAGATTATTCATATTTGAATCAGTATTCCGTATTCAGATCCGGCATCCAGGATGTTGAACTGTGTTCAGATCGGCATTCAGTTCCCCTCTCTGAACACTGAAAACTGAACACTGAATACTGAACACGCGCCCTCTCCCCTTCTTGACTTCTCCCACCGAAATGCTACTCATATCGGGTTTTAACGGAGAATGCAACATGGACGAACTACTCAAGCTCTTGCGGCATAACGCACTGGAAACGCCGAAAAATCTGGCGCGCATGCTGAACACAACCGAAGCCGCCGTCAAGGCGAAGATCGCGGAATACGAGCGCACCGGCATTATCCGCGGCTACCAGGCCGTGGTCAACACCGACCAGCTCGATGTGGATCTCGTCCGGGCCGTGATTGAAATCAAGGTCACGCCCGAGCGCGAGGGCGGGTTCAACCGCATCGCCGAGCGGGTCAGCAAGTTCCCCGAGGTGGAATCCGTCTACCTGATGTCCGGCACCTACGACCTGATGGCCTTCGTGGCCGGCCGGAACCTGAAGGATGTGGCTTTCTTTGTGAGCGAGAAACTGGCAACCATCGAGGGCATCATCTCGACCGGCACGCATTTCATGCTCAAAACCTACAAGAACAATGGCGTATTGATGGAAGCGGAGAAAACCGATGAGCGTCTCAAAGTCTCACCCTAAACCGCGCCGGCAACCCGGCGATTTCATTGCAAGGCACCTGCTCGACATCCCCCGCTCCGGCATCCGGGATTTCTTCGAAATTGTCAGCACCCGCAAGGATGTAATCAGTCTGGGCATCGGCGAGCCCGATTTCGTCACCCCCTGGCACGTCCGTGAACAGGCCATGTTCGCGCTCGAGCATGGCGCCACCACCTACACCTCGAATCGCGGCTTGATTGAGCTCCGCCGCGCCATCTCGGCCTACGTCTCCAAGGAATTCGGCGTGGACTATGATCCCGAGAACGAGATCCTCATCACCGTCGGCGTCAGCGAGGCGCTCGACATTGCCATCCGCGCCATCATCGAGCCCGGCGACGAGGTCCTCTACCACGAACCCTGCTTCGTCTCCTATGCCCCGGAAATCCGGTTCGCCCATGGAATCCCGGTTCCGGTCGCCACCTCGCGCGAAAACGGGTTCCGGCTTACCCGCGCCATGCTGGAGGAGAAGGTCACGCCCAAAACCAAGGCCTTGCTGTTGAACTTCCCTACCAATCCCACCGGGGCCACGCTCACACAGGCGGACGTCAATGATATTGCCGCCTTCGCCATTGAGCACGACCTGATCGTCATCACCGATGAAATCTACTCGGAACTGACTTACGGGGGAGACCGCCCCAGCATCGCGGCCGTTCCCGGCATGAAGGAACGCACCATCTTCCTGCACGGATTTTCAAAGGGCTGGGCGATGACGGGGTTCCGGCTCGGCTACGCCTGCTCCCCGCCGGAGCTGAGCGAGGCCATGATGAAAATCCACCAGTACATCATGATGTGCGCCCCCATCGTCAGCCAGAAGGCCGGCATTGAAGCGCTGAAAACCCAGGCGGATACCGCCGAAA
This sequence comes from bacterium, assembly GCA_037131415.1. Classification (GTDB taxonomy): domain Bacteria; phylum Verrucomicrobiota; class Kiritimatiellia; order CAIKKV01; family CAITUY01; genus JAABPW01. The sequence continues at coordinate 3,216 of JBAXRC010000268.1, forward strand.
TGCGCGCCTCCTACGAGAAGCGGCGGAATTTCCTGTGCGCGGCGTTGAACGAGATGGGCATTCCCTGCCACGTCCCGCAAGGCGCCTTCTACGTATTCCCTTATATCGGCGACTACGGGTTGAGCTCCAAGGATTTTGCGCTCCGGCTGCTCGACGAGGAAAACGTGGCCTGTGTCCCCGGCAGCGCCTTCGGCGCCTGCGGCGAGGGCTATCTGCGCTGTTGCTACGCCACCGATATCGAAGAAATCAAGGAAGCCACCCTGCGCATGGCGCGGTTCGTGAAGAAATTGAAGAATTAAAAATGTCGATTGAAGAATTATTAATTGAAGAGAACTTCAATCCCTGTTCTTAAATTCTTCAATCAGAAATCTTCAATCTAAAATCCCTACTGGATTGTCTTCTTCGTCAGCTTGATCAGGGCCTTCCAGACCTTTTCGGGGCTTTCCTCCGCCATCAGTGCCTTGCGCGCCTCGGCGTCTGAAAACGTCTCCGCAAGTCCGGCCAGAACTTTCAGGTAGAACGCGCTGGCCGCCGTTGGAATCACCAGGAAGAAGATAATCTTGGTCAGCCCCTTGTCGTGCCCGTCAAACTTGATGCCTTTGGAACTGATGCCCATCCCGAGGGTCAGGCCGCCGCCTTCCACGCCGCGGACATGGGGAAACGCCAGACTGTGCTCCAACGCGGTGCTCACAATCGCCTCACGCTTCAGCGCCGCCTCAACCAGCTTGTCGGCATCATCCACAAAACCTACAAGAACAATGGCGTATTGATGGAAGCGGAGAAAACCGATGAGCGT
>JBAXRC010000269.1:0-3994 GCA_037131415.1 bacterium
TCTCCGGACAGAGGGGCATCAGTACGACAAGATCGTCATGGGACCCTACCTCTTCGCTCTGGTGGTCTTTGCCAGCCAGATTCATCCGGATCGCACACTGCTCCTTCCCTGCCTGCATGATGAGTGTTTTGCCCGCTTGGAAACCATCCGGGACATGTTCCTGAATGTCTCCGGCCTGATTTTCAACGCTGAACCCGAGCGCGATCTGGCGGCCCAGCTCTACAGCCTGGATGTTTCACGCGCTCATGTTGTGGGAATGGGACTGGATGCGTTTTCCTCAAATCCGGAAGGATTCAGGCTCCGCCACAGCCTGAAGGCCCCGTATATCCTCTATTCGGGACGGAGGGAACCCATGAAGGGAACCCCCATTCTACTGGACTATCTGGACATGTTCCGCGAAAGGACAGGAACGGACATCAAGCTGATCCTGACCGGAAGCGGCCCCTATGCCCCGCCCTCACGCCTGTCCCCGCACATCCTGGATCTTGGCTTTATCTCCGAGCAGGAGAAACACGATGCCATGGCAGGGGCGGTAGCCTTCTGCCATCCCTCGGCCAATGAAAGCTTCAGCATTGTCATTCTTGAATCCTGGCTGGCCGGAACCCCCGTCCTGGTCCATGCCGCAGGCTCCGTCATGCCGTTCCACTGCCGAAAATCCAACGGCGGACTCTGGTTCAGGAATTATCCTGAGTTCGAGGAATGCCTGTCACTGCTGCTGGCAAAACCTGCGCTACGCGCCGCCATGGGGCAGGCAGGTTGCGCCTATGTCCAGCGTGAATACTCATGGAAAGCCGTCGAGCACCGGCTCGAACTGGCCCTTGCCTAAGCCTGCATCGGGCCGTTCGGGGGATACGACGGGGGTGTCACCCGGTTCACCCGGAGCGGATAACGGAGCTTGAGGTCGCCTTCCAGGAGGACTTCCACCCAATACACCCCCTCCTGTTCAAACTTGAGATTCATGAAAAACTCCACATTGGTAGCCGTGGCTTCAGGTCCCTGGAGCTGAACATTGATAGTCTGCCCCTCCGCGACCACGCTGACGTTGTTGGACGCCACAATCCGTGTTTTCTCACGAAATACGCCCTGCCCGCTGCACCAGCGGTTGACAATGCAGACACGAGGAAATACGGCTGGGAATTGAGGCATACCAATGACATCAAAAAGCCCGATCAGGATGAATTTCCCCGACCTCTCCTGCCTCACATCATCACAGAGAACACTCATCTGCAGGTCAGGCATCATGTCGGCACTTCCCCCTTCACGACTCCACCCCATTTCTTGATCCGGTCGGCAATCATGCGAACCACGACAGCATGTTCCGCACGCCCGTTCCCCACCACCCTGATGGGGGCGCCAAACTCGAAATGGATCGTCCGGTCAGGATACACCATTCCCATATCCTTAACCCATTTCCCATTGGCCATGAAATCGGTTTTTAGGGCCAGAGGGATGATCGGCACACCGGCCCGGATCGCCAGCTTGACGCCCAAGGTATTAAACCCGTCTATGTCAAATTCCGCCGCCCGCGTGGCCTGCGGAAAAATCACCACCGAAACGCCCTGCCGGATAAACTCGGCACCCTGGGTCAGGACCAGCTTCAGATCCTCGCGGGGATTGTCCCGGCCAACCGCAATATGCTTGACCGCACACATGATCGGCCCAAATATGAAATGTGTCCGCAGGCTCTCCTTGACGACAAAGGCCACATCCTTGAAGGGCAGGATAATGGAGGGAAGCACGACAGTTTCCAAGGAGCTCATGTGATTCCCGATAATCACCACAGGCCCCTCAACCGTTGCCAAGTTGGTCAGGCCGGTGATTTCAACCCGCCCGCCTGCGGCTTCCGCCACATCCATGGATTTCCATGACCGGTTCAAGTAAGTGTCCCTGCCAAACCCTTCTTTCCGGATGACTTTACGTGCCACCGAATAGACCCACAAGACTCCGGCATGGAATCGCGCGGCGCGGAGCCATTCCAGCGGACCGAGACGCCATGGCCGTGCCTTTCCCGGAGTCCGGTATTCCCGCTCCGAGATCAACCGGCGTTCGAACGCTCTGGATTCCTCAAGATTGATTGAATTCATATGCCAACACACACAATCCGTAAATCGCGGCGGTCTCCACCCGAAGGACCCGCGTCCCGTAACTCACCGGAATGGCGCCCGCCTTTCTGGCTAATTCAAACTCACGTGGCGAAAAATCACCCTCGGGACCGATGAGCAACCCCACGGAAACCGGCGCCCGTGCCTTCAATCCTGCGAGGCAGGTTTTCAGGGGGACGGCATCCGGCTCCAGTGAACCAATCAGCAACACCTCAACCGGCAATTTCCGGGCCAGCACCGAGACGAGCGGTTCAACCGGCTGGACAGCAGGAATCCAGGCGGTCCTGCACTGTTTGGCGGCTTCCGTGGCAATCCGCTGCCAGCGTCCACCCCGCTTGTCCGCCCGATCCTCCTCCAGTTTCACCACGCCCCGATCCGTCATCACGGGCAGGATGGACCACACTCCGATTTCCGTCGCCTTCTGGATGATCCAGTCCATCTTCTGGGCTTTTGGAACAGCCTGAATCAGGGTGAACATCACATCCGCACCGTCTTGGCGTCGCCGGTCCAGAATACGGACGGAAACAGATCCAGACGCTATCCCCATGATTTCAGCCGAAGCCTCCCCGCCCTGCCCATCACACACGACGAGGCGGTCACCCGGCGCAACGCGCAGGACATCGGTCAAGTGATGGGAATCCTCAAGGCTGATGGCCACAACCGGCTTCAGCCATTCACGGGCCTCGACAAAACAACGCGGGATCATCAGGCGACAATCTCCCTTTATTCGGACTTTGCCTTGTTAACATCCTGCTTGGCCTTGAAAAAGGCGTTTGCACGCTCACGGAGGGCCTGGCCGGATGGATAGTTCTCATCCTCGCATGTATCACTGAAATCCTTGAGCGCCTTCTTCTGTCGCGAATTCAATCGGGTCGGCACCTCCACCAGGATCCGGACATGCAGGTCGCCCCGCCCGTATCCGTCCACGTTCGGAACCCCCTTGCCGCGCAAGCGATACACTTTCCCAGACTCGGTTCCCGCCTCAATTTTTACGGTTGCGAATCCATCCAGGGTAGGGACATTCACTTCGCCCCCCAGCGCCGCCACATGGACAGGAACAGGCACCTCACAGAGGAGTTCGGTTGCCTCGCGCTGGAAAAGGTCGTGCGATTTGACATGAAGGATCACATAGAGGTCGCCTGCAGGACCTCCCCGAACTCCTCCCTCGCCCCTGCCTGCCAGTCGCAATCGGGATCCGGTTTCAACACCGGGAGGGATCCTTAAAGTTATGCGCTTGCGGGTCTTTTGCCGCCCCGCGCCCTTGCATTCCTTGCAGGGCTTGGTAATCATTTTTCCGCTTCCGGAACACACCGGGCAGGTCTGCCGAACCTGGAAAAACCCACTGGCTGAGATCACCGCGCCACGTCCACCGCAATGCCGGCATGTTTCCTCGGAACTGCCGGGCTCACTGCCCATTCCCTTGCACGCCGCGCATTGCTCGGTTACCGGAAGGGTGATTTCCCGCTGCGCCCCGAACATGGCCTCAACAAACTCGATCTCAAGGTCAAACCGGAGATCCGCCCCCTGTTGCGGCCCTGTACGGCTTGTCCGCCGGCCGCCGCCGCCAAAAAGATCCTCGAAAACCCCGCCCCCGTCGCCGAAAAGACTCCCAAAGAGGTCTTGCAAATCATTGACATGCGTAAAGTCGCGGGAGAAATCGAACCCGCCGGGCCCGAACGTCGACTTCATTCCGTCATGCCCGTACTGGTCATACTGGCGCCGCTTCTCGGCATCACTCAGGACCTCATAGGCCTCGCTGACTTCCTTGAACTTCCCCTCGGCCGCCTTGTCGCCGGGGTTGCGATCCGGATGGAATTGCATCGCCAGCTTCCGGTATGCTTTCTTGATGTCGTCAGGCTGCGCGGAGCGCTGCACACCCAAAACCTCATAGT
>JBAXRC010000270.1:0-3991 GCA_037131415.1 bacterium
ATCCTGGTCCGGTAAGGGCGGCGTATAGCGATTTTCGAGAAGCGCCCACCCTTTCACCTTCCTGGCGGGAACCTTGATCACCAGGGGACTGGCCCCGGGATCAAGCGGATAACCCTTGGAGCCGGTGTTGACCAGCTTGAGGTCCGCAGCGGATTTCGCCGCGAGCGCGTAGTTCCAGGGTCCATCGGGCCGGAGGTCGAGCGCGGGGAAATTCACCGGATCAGAGGATTTCTTGCCCCTCATGTTATCATAGGTCCGGGTATCGGCCGTCACCTTTTCCGGCACCGGATAGGCATACAGGAGGGGCCCGCGCTCGACAGCCACCCCTTGCTTCTCCCACTGAACCAGCTTCACGGGCATGGGCAGGCGAAGGGTCACGGTATCGCCATCGCGGAAAGTCCGGTTCAGGGTGGCAAAGGCGCCGGCGGTGAGTGTGCCTTGATAGGCCCGCCGGTTGATGGTGACCGACGGGGCGACGCACCAGCCGGGAATGCGGAACGAAAAGGGCATCGTGACTGGCGTTGGTGTTTTGAACGTGAAGGTAATGGTCTCGGAGAAGGGATAACCCGTATCTTCCGTAACGGTCAGTTGCTGGCGCCCGTCGTTGATCGGGATCGTTGTCGAGGAGGGCCCATACAGGGTGGCGACAAGCCCGCCATTGGTGTCGCACATCCACATCCGCGCGGCAAAGTTGGGCATGAACCGGTGCACATTCCCGGCGCAACATTCGGTTTCATGACAGGGCCTGTAGGCCATCCAGGTCGACCCATGGAAATGCTTGTTGTGGTTGGAATCGCCCGTTGCGATGACCTGGTTGACGCCGGAAAAATACTGGAGGTTCTTGAAATCCTTGGAAACACAGCCGGGCCCGGCATTGAAAATGGCCTTTTCGATGTGATCGGCCCAGGTCGCATCGCCGGTGGCCATCAACAGGTAACCGGCGCTCCAGGTGTAATCCGAGATATCACAGGTTTCATGGCTCTGGTGAATATCCTTGCCCGCCAGGAATTCGTTGGAACTGGGAACTCCATCGGGCAACATGTGATCGCGATCCAGCTTCTTGAAGGCGTTGACTGAGGCGGCCAGATAGTCCTTGTTTCCGGTGTAGGCATAGAAGAGAGCCGGCAGTTTCGCCATTTCATGGTAGGTGACCCCATGATCAACATCCTTTCCTGGCGCAGCCAGAGCACCTCTTCCCCATATACCCTGCCCTTGATTGTATATCGCATTCGCGCGATCAAGCAGTTTTCGATCGCCTGTCTTGCCGTACGTCCAAAGCATGCCTTCAACGTTGATGACATTCCGCCCCCCGCGCAACTCCGCGATTGAGAAGGACAGGTAGTGCTGGCGCAACGCTTCCAGGAGTCTGGGGTCAGCGGTGGCGGAGTATTCGGCCTGCATGGCGCGGAAAAAGACCGCCATCGGCCACTGGCTGGTGAAAAAGGGGTGGCCGAGGCGGCCTTTGTCCATGGGATGCGCGAGCACATACGCCACGCCGTCACGCCCGGTCTGGATGAGCTTGTCATCGCCGATGAGATAGCCGAGCCGGAGCATGCCGTCGGTCAGGTAGGCGGTTTGTTCGTAGCGCCACCAGTCGTCGCCGTTCCCGTTGTAAGGGATGCGCCCGGCCCAAAGGCAGGTGTTGAACGGATAGGACAATATTTCACGGTTTCCCGTAAGGCCGGTATTTTGCCGGACCAAAAACTCGCGCAACCATCCCTGCGGCGTGATGGAATTGATGGGGATCTCCTTAAAGGCGCTGAACTGCGCGGCCTTTTCCGGCGCGGCCTGGACCCCATAATCGGACGAGACGGCGAAGGTGCCGGAGGTCGCCCCCTCCAGCGAACCCCCGCTGGCCACCAGCATGTTAGAACTGGCAATCCGGACAGGCGTAAGCTCACTGAAGGTCGCCACACCGGCAACGGCATTCGTGGCGAGGATGCTGTCGCGGGAGAATATGGCGGTTCGACTGCTGATCGTCACGCGGCCGGTCTCGCCGACCACGGTATTGCCGTTGGCATCCTGAATCTGCACCGCCACGACCGGACTGATCTTCCACCCGGAAACCACGGCAGCCGCCGGCTGGGAGCAGAACACCAGCTTGACGGGAGTCCCCGCCGCGACCGTGAAGGCCGCGCTGTCGCCATCCCCCACTCCGTCACACAAGGCGGTGAGCACCACGCCGCTTTCCGCCTTGGTGTAGGTTACTCCACTGATCGTCTTTGAATGGCTCCCTGCCGGAATGGTCACATTCGTCGTTCCACCCAGAGTGCCGCTACCGGTCTTGCACAGGAGCGTCACCACCCTGTCCGCCTTGACATGGGCCGGGACGTTCTTCACATCCTGCACCTGCACGGTCACATCGAAACCGGCACCAGCCCTGGGATTGGAGCCGCCGTTCACGGAGGTGATCGCCAGTTTCATGGACAGCGGGATCAGCGACAACGTGCTGCCTTTTACCTGGAACTTGCTGAAGTTGGTTTGCTTCACTCCATTGACGCGGATGTACCCTTTTGAAACCAGGTCTTCGTAGTAAGCCTGATTCCGGGATCCAATCGTCAGCGTGGCTTGGGAAGCCGTAGCGCCACTGGCAAAGCTGATGTATTCACCGTCGCGATCCAACCCGCGAAGACTTCCCGCCTGAAAGGTGGCCGCCCCCCCCAGGAAAAGATGATTCGCAGAACCGTCACAGAAATTCAGGGCACCCCCCAGCGTGACGCTAGCGGTGTCGGTCAGGCTCCAGTCAGCGACCTTGCTCCCCCACTTGGCAGGACCAAGCGAAACGTCCGTGGCCGTCGTAAAGACAGATGAACCCGACATCTTGTAGGAACCGCCGGTGCTCCAACCAATGGAAGCGCCAGGGACACCCCAATTGGTCACACTGCCGAGCCGGCCCCCCTTCTGGTCAAAGGTGGTGCCGGAATAGATCATGAACTCGCCGAAGCCAAGTTGGCCATCACCCGTGCCGCTCGTGTTTGTCCACGCCTCATCCTCAACACTAACATGCTTCCAGCGCTCAAGTTTTTCGGCACGGGCAACACCAGCCGCCGCCAGCAGGCACAACACCGATAGCGCCACCACGCCACGCATGCGCAGATTCCCCGATGTCATTTCATCACGATTTTCAAATCTGATCCGCATTAAACACCCCTTCTGGCGATCTTCACTTGGATACAATTCACTGGCGTCCCTGGGGGACGCCAAGGGATCCCATTCTATTTTTTCCGGGGCGCGCTTAACTTGAGCATGACCGCGCCATGCGGAGGAATCTTCACCGTGTACTGCCCGTCAAAGCTACCGAGATCCTTCCTCAACCAGAGGTCGCGAACCGACTGCCTGCCCTGGACGCCGACGTCAGACCACTTGACCGTTCCCTCGGCGGCTTCCCGACTGGTGTTGAAAATGCCCACCGCGGTTGTGCCATCCTGCAGGGGCCTGCTCCACACCTGGATGCCCTTGCTGTCGACCACCCGGCCGGCCGGCTTGCCCAGGGGATCCTGGTCCACTTCCAGCACTTCGTCGTTCGTCAGCAGATTCAGCGTGAAGGCGTCCAGCCGGGTCATGTCGCACCCGATCAGCAGGGGGGCCGCCAGAAGGCTCCAGAGGGTGATATGGGTGATCTGCTCGTCTTGGGTCAGTGAGGTCGGATGCAGGTTGGGACCCCAGCCGACCATGCCCACCACCAGCATGTCGGGATCATTCCACCGCCCGGGGCCGGCGAATTTCTCATGGCCGTTCTGGCCGAATCCGATGCCGGACACGCTGTCCCAGCTGTCCCGGATGTCGTAGGTTGTGCGCCAGCAGTTGCCGCCGACGTCACCGCCCCATTCCCAGACATTGCCCATGCCGTACTGGCAGAGGCTGTAGACGATGTCACGCCCGCTGTTTTCGAGCGCCTTGCCCATGACCTGGAACGGTTTCTTCAAGCCCTCCAGGCCAGGGGTTTCCGCCGAGTAGGAGCACCAGTCGTATTTGAGGTAATCAATGCCCC